>JAAYCJ010000213.1 GCA_012729815.1 Phycisphaerae bacterium
ATTCCAGGCTTCCACTCCTCTGCAGGCATCTCACCTATCTGGTACGACCATCCCGTCGAGGGGATGACCGCGTATCAGGATCTGGACGGCATCGACAGTGCTTCTCCGGCCGCGACTCCGATAACGCTCGATTTCGTCTGGAGTTACGCGTCGGACGGCTCCCCGGAGACCCCTGGCCGGGGGAATCACGATGCGGCGGGAGGGACGCTGCCCTCGGCGACCCCGCCGGGCCAGAACAACGGATATCTCGACGGGCACGTCCGGTGGGTCAGCCTCGGCCAGATGAGGCCGGCCTGGCGAAACCACGAAGGCGTCTACGCGTTCTGGTAACCCACTGGCGGACAGACACTTCCAGTGATGCTCGGAACAGACGGGGCGGCCGAATCCCTCCACCTGGAATAGACTCTTGACATCCTGCCTGAAGTCCATTATCCTGATGAATGTTCATCATATAGCTGATGTACGTTAATCATCAGGAGCCTCGAATGGTCACCATAGACGATGTCGCCCGGCGGGCAGGCTTGTCCAAGGCGGTAGTCTCCAGCGTCATCGGGGGTGGCAGTTCCAACGTACGGTACAGCGAAAGCACCCGCCGGAAGGTCTTGCGGGCGGCTTCGGAACTGGACTACAAGCCGCGGGTTGCCCACGGAATCGGGATTATCCACTGCGTCGGCAGCAAAGACCCCCACCAGGTGGACTGGGTGCATTGGCTCTCGCCCATGCTGGCGTCAATCCACACCGAGGCCCTCGCCGATAACAAGCTGGTGAGTCTGTTCAGCTACTCAGCCGCGGAACTGGACCGCCTCCTGGCGACGGGAGAAAAACCGCAGATCCTCAAACGGCGAAAGATCGACGGCCTGATCGTCTCGGGACTCCTGGACCGGAATCTGGTCGGGCACATGGCGGAGAGCCGGGTGCCCTATATCCTGATGAACATCAACGATTCCCATACGCACTGGGAAGACTCGATCTGCTTCGATGAGACGTTTACCGGTGGTCAGGCGACGCGGTTCCTGATTGAGCGTGGACACCGGCGAATCCTTCACGTGAGCGTCCGCTGGACCAACGAGCACTATTCGGTGAGCGGAAGGCGGCAGGGCTACGAACAGGCGATGACGGATGCGGGATTGGCTCCGCAAGTGATCGAGCACTTCGAGAACCGCGACGCGCTGCCGGCGGCCGAGTTTCTGTGCGAGCTTCGGGAGATACTCACCGGCCCGGAACCGCCCACCGCGATCTTCGCGTACAACGAGGTGGTGGCGACCGGGATCTACCGGGCGCTGCACCAGTTGGCGTCCGCGCGGGTGGAGTTGATGGCGGCATGTTGGCAGGATCCGCGAGGGATGGCACTGCTGGGGATCTCGCACGTAGAACTGCCGGCATTTGAGATGGGCAAACTCGCGTTCCGTATGCTTCTCGAGAAACTGACCACGGGCCAGCCGGTGCCGACCATCTGCCTTCGCGGCGTGGTCCGCCGACTTCAGGACGCGGACGGCTGGGAAAACTCGCGTGAAACCGCTGATGGAGGAAGAACAAAATCATGAGCGGGCATGAAGACACTTCCATCAATTCCAGATCCGGAACTCGAAATCCCAAATCCTTCACCCTGATCGAGCTTCTGGTTGTCGTCGCAATCATCGCCGTGCTCGTCTCCGTGCTGCTGCCGGCGTTGAATCAGGCACGGGCGAATGGCCACAAAATTGTCTGCCAGAGCAACCTCCGGCAGATCGGAACGGCATTCGTGGCGTATCGAATGGAGTGGCACGGCCACTATCCGGCCCCGGTGGTGACGACCCAGAACCGCTGGACCCACCAGATCCAACCGTACGTTTCGGACAAACTGGAAGACGATCCGAGCACCGCGGGCGATGAGTCGCTGACGGGCGAACTGGAGATCGCCAAGTGCCCAGCCGGAGCGTCGTTCGGCCACCGATACGCCATGAACTCATACTACGCGGGCGGATCGGGATGGTACGGCTGGTCGAATCCCCACGTCTATACGGGATCGAGCACGTACCAAACGTACCATTTCCACGAATCGGACCTCTACAACCTCAGCACAAGCTATCCGCCGAGTCATTGGGTCATGATCTTCGAGGCCACGAGCGGGACCAGTGCGACGTTCAACCGCTGGGTGCCGGTGCATCCGGGCGGGGCGAACGTATTGACCGGAGATTCGACGGTCGAGTTCTTCGAGGTCGACTACGACGACGATCTGGTGGCGACGTACCACAGCCAGTTCTCGCCGGCGTGGAACTTCTGGAACGCCAACTTCCCCTACTACCTCTACCGGTTCTACGGACCTGGAAGGTATTTCTGAGAATAACAAGGGCTCAGACGGAATCCACGCGCGCTATCGCGACTCTCACAGGACGGAAGGAGTGTCTATGAAGACTCTGGTTCTTGCGGCCTGGATGGCTGGAGTGTTAAGTGGCGGCGTGACGGGTCAGGTGCATGGACGGCATGACGCAAACGAGCGAATGCAGGCAACCGGAACCGATCACACTCCGGCCACCTCGCCGTCGCCGAAGGCCCCGCGTCCAACCGGCGATCAATGGCAATTCACCCCACAGGCGTTGGGCGGCCATCCCGAGTTCATGTCAGCCGGCGGCATCCGCCCGGTTCAGGACATCACGGACGGCTGGGAGACGAGTGCGGGATGCGGGTTGGAGAGCCAGACGTTCAGCCGGGACGTCGACGTCCCCGCGGATTGGTCCGGCCGAAAGGTGTTCTGGTGGATTGACGACGCATGGCCGGCGATCGATCTGCGGGTCAACGGAGAGTTGATCGGCACGTACCTGCACAGCGATCGGATCTACGGCTGTGTCGATATCACCGCAGCGATCCGGTTCGGCCAGCCGAACCGTCTCGATCTGATGATCCTGCCGGAAGAGGTGACGTCCGTCGATACCCAGTCCGGCGAACCACAGCCCGCCGGCCCGTCCGTCGCGCCACACCGGGAAGGCCTGGTGTATTACGATCAGAGAACCGAAGGCCGCGTGGTCGCGCCATACGGCAAACAGTTCCTGATCGCCACGCAGCCGGCGCACATCGCCTGGACCAAGATCGATCCGGACGTGGCGGCCAGGCGGATTGTCTTGACCGGAACAATCAAAGGGCTGGCCGAAGGCCAGGAGGCCGGGATCATCGCGAGCCTCCATGAGATCGGAGCCCGCCGCGGCGAACCGCGAATCGTCACCGAGTCGAAGCCAGACACGGCCGTCTCGACATCCGCCGAGGTGCTCGGCGCCGTCGACGGAACGCGGTTCGAGATGGCCGTGCCGTTTCCCGACAACGCTGTGTTATGGGATTTCGAACAGCCGTTCCTCTACATGGTGCGGGTGCAACTCGTGATCGACGGCACGCTCGTCGATCGATTCGACGACCGCACGGGCCTGCGCACGGCGGGCATCCGCGGCGACCAGTTCACCTTAAACGAAAAGCTGTTTCTGCCCCGGCTGGTTTTCGGCAATCACACCGCCAGGCCGTCGAACTGGGACCTCGATCGGCTCGTGCCGTGGATCGAAGGCATCCGCGCCCGCAACTATACGCTCTATCGCAACCACGTCTCGCCGATGTCGCGCTACTGGTATCTGATCGCCGATCAGGTGGGGTTGCCGGCGATCTGCCAGTGCTGCATGCCCAGCCCGCCCAAGGACGACTTCGACCATCCGCACTGGCGCAACTGGCTCGCCGACGTCGAACGCATGATCCGCCAGAACGGCAACTGCCCCTCGGTGTTCATGTGGTCGGCTGAGAATGAGATGCTCTCCGCGTCGAAGTACATCGACGCCGACGGAACGCTCCACGAGAAACTCGGCGAGATACTCGACCACTTCCACCGCCTCGACAACCGGCCGGTGACCTTCGAGGGCGACGGCCACCTTCGCGGCCGATGCGAAACCTACAACGAGCACTACCCCCACCGCTACGGCGACTACCTCTGGCCGGTCGATTACTACTACCTCAACGTGCCGCACATCCCGAACAACGCGGACATGCGCCACCATTACGGGCGGATCAATCTCAAGTCACTCGGCATTCCGATCATCTTCGGCGAGACGATGTGGTTTCCGACCGGCGGACCCATCGCGGACGCCGCCTTCACCGGCGACAAGGTCTACGAATGGTTCCGCAAATACCCGCACCACAACTGGAAGGTGCTCGACGGCTTGAACAAGTACGACATGATCGCCCGGGCCTACAACCTCCAGAAGGTCGCCGCGTTCGTTATCCAGACCTCCGGAGCGCTCTCGCACGATATCGAAATGCACTACAACAACCCGCTGGCCGTGTTCCTCAAGGAAGAGCACCGCCAGTACTTCGGTGGCGACCCGCTCACGCGTACCTACGTGATCTGCAACGGAACGACCGCGGACCGCACGCTGACCGTCAACGCATCGGTCCAGGCCGACGGCCGAACGCTGGCGCAGAAGACGGCGACATTCAACGTCGCCGCCGGAGATCGACGCGTCGAGACGATGACGTTGGACCTGCCGCCGCTGATCGCGCGACAAGACGCGACGCTGCGCTTCGAACTGCGGGAAGGCCAGCGGCTCTGCGACGCGACGGAGCAGACGCTGCGGCTGTTCCCGCGCGACCGGCAATTCGGCCCGCTCGCCGGACGAATCGCCCTGCTTGACCCGTCCGGTCGAACGGCCGCGACGCTGGATACGATGAACGTGGCGTTCCGCACGATCGAAGCGGTCACAGCCGAAACGCTGGAGCGCGCCGATCTGCTGGCAATCGGCGAAGGAGCCCTGGGCAAGCAAGCCAACATCGACCAATCGACGATCGACGATTTCCTCAAGCGAGGCGGCAACGTGGTCGTACTGGCCCAGCAGCCGGAGGCCGACCTGAAGTGGCTGCCGGTGACGATGGAACTCGTCGCCAACCGGCCGGCCACGATGGCCCACGTGGTCACGCCGCACGACCTGCTGCGCATTCGCGACCTGCAGCAGTGGGACTTCCACTGGTGGCTCGACGATCACTTCGTCTCACGCGGCTGCTACCGCAAACCGTCAGCGGGCAACGTGCGGCTCATCCTCGACGTGGGGACCACCGGCCTGCCGTACACGCCGCTGATGGAGATCCTGGCCGATCCGGGTCTCGTCGTGCTCAACCAGCTCGCCTGCGTGGAGAAGTTCGAGACCGCTCCGGTCGCCGCCGAGATCCTCTACGCGTGCCTGCAGTATGGCCTGACGCGCTCGCAGAACCTTGGCACGCTCGCGGTGCTCGGGCCGGCGGACGCCGAACTGCTCAACCGCCTGGGGCGGGCGGGAGTCGAGTTCGAAACGATCGAGGACGGGCCGTTGAACGCCGACCGCCTCGACGCCTACGCCGCGATGCTGATCGCGCCAACGAAAGCGGCTTGGCACACCGCAGCCGCCAACGCCGACGCGATCCGGACTTGGGCATACCGCCATGGCGGAACCGTAATCTTCCACCGCATCGACCGCAAGATCGCCGGCGACCGCATCGACTCGATCATTACCCCCTGGAGCATCACGATCGGCTCGCGTCCCAAATCGAAATACACCGTCTACAAACTCGACGAAGCCGTCGCCGATCCCTTCGCGCGCGGATTGTCGAACGAATGGCTCTGGTGGGTGCCTGGCAACGTACAGCAGCCGAACGAACTGAAGGGCCAGCCGGAGTACATGTTCGATTACCCGATCCATCTGGGCGAGCGATCCGACTATCCAAACGACGACTGGCTGGAGGTCGCCAGCAGCGGAACGCTGGTGCGGCTGAACTACGGACGCGGCCGGTTCGTCTTCGACCAGCTTCGATGGGACGTCAACCAGGAACTCCTCGGCCGCCAGTTGGACTACCTCCGCTGGCTGATGACCGCCTGCCGCGTTCGTCTGTCGCCTCAGCCGGGATCGGCGGCGGAGCTGGAAGGGGCAAGCTTCGAACCGATCGACATCCGGCCCTTCTGCAACCGCCCAAGCGTCGACGACGGCAGCCGCAACGCCTGGTTCGGCTTCGGCGCGCACCAGGACCTGCGGAACATGCCGACCGGCGAGCAGACGTTCGCCGACGTGCCGTTTGCGATCGTCGACCAGGCCGCCAACGATGGGCGAAGCTGCATCGTGCTGCACGGCCGGGCGGGCGAGCAGTTCCCGCGATCCGCCGGGCCCATGCCGGTCAATGCCAGGTACCGTTATCTGGCATTTCACCAAGCCGCCGCCTACGCCAGGTCGGGCGATCTGCTCGCCACGTACCTGATCGCCTACGACGACGGAACCCAAGCCGACGCGCCGGTGGTGGCGGGACAGAGCGCTGCCGACTGGTGGCACGGCGCGACCCTCTTGCCGGAAGCGGCGCCGGCGTGGCAGGGACAGGTCGCCGACGGCCACGACGTGGCCACCTACCGCTTCCTCTGGAAAAACCCCCATCCGCAAAAAACAATCGCCTCGATCACCGTCCATGCGGGCGATCCGAAGGCGACCGAAGCCGACCAGATCATCGACCACGGCATGCTCGCCCTGTTGGCCGTCACCGGAGTCAAGTAGGGCGACCGGTACCGCCCCCAGAAAAGCCGCCGGAACTGCGGCGATTCCAACGAAGGAGCAACGGTCCAAGCACACACTGGCCACGGTCCTGGCCGCCGCAGTCCGGCATCGTCTGGGAGCAGTGTTCAATGGTCGGGGCGAGAAGCCGCCTACTCCGGCAGTCCCTCCGCCAACGTCGAAAAACTCTCGTTGACCTTGCTGCCGAGTGCAACGATCGAAGCCACCGCAGCCAATACGATCAGACTCAACATCACGGCGTACTCAACCACGGTGGGACCGTCTTCTTCCCGCACAAAACGTTCAACGTGCAAGGCCAACTTGTTCATGTCCCTTCTCCTTCCTCTTTTTTGCCTGCGAACGCACTCGTTGTGCGTAGTTCACAAACCATGCGGTCGAGAAGGCTCACTCGCCAGCGGCAACCCCGAAGCCGCATCCAAAGCATTCGACTCTCTTGCTGATCGCCTGGATGCGATGCGTGCAGTATACGATATTTCGCCATCAAATGCAAGAGGCGGCACGTTGACCGGCGACATCCCTGCGATCGGACCGCCGTTCCGGTAATCCTCCGCGCGATCCGCCTGTGATGAGGCTTTTATCGGCCAAAGGCTCGGCTCCCCGCCGCGCCGGCTCGGATTTGCTGGTGCGGAATGTCTCAGCCTCCTATAATTGAGAAGAATTCTGGGGGTACATGCACACCATGACCGCGGAGACCGCTGCGCGGTTCGCCGAACCAGCCCGCCGCAAAGAAAGGGGGAACGCCGTGACCGAGAAACAGACCTATCTGACCGACGACGAACTGGAGGATTTCCGCCAGCTTCTGGTGGAGATGCGACGCCGGATGCTGGGCGACTACAATGACCTGACCGACGATGTGGCAGAAATGAGCCAGCCGGAAAAAAGCGGAGCCCAGTCGATCCAGCCAACCCACCCAGCCGACCTGGGCACCGACGAGTACGAAGAGGGCCTCTCGATGCGCCTCGCCGAAAACCAGCGAGGCATCCTGCTCGAAATCGAAGAGGCCCTCCGCCGCATCGACAACGGCACCTACGGAATTTGCATGGGCACCGGCCAACCCATCAGCAAGGAACGCCTGCGAATCAAGCCCTGGGCCCGCTACACCGTCGATTACGCCCGCCAGGTCCAGGGCGAGTAGACGGCCGGCCGACGAGGGATCGTCGCGACATGGTGCGGCAACGCGGATGGGTATGCAGGATTCGCCGATGGGAGTTTCAGGGAAACCCCTGATAGGCGGATGCTATCCCGCCGATTACGATGGACTCCCGCGGCGAACACGCGTCGAGAGGCAACGCCCATCGCAAGAGGGGTCGGACACCGATCATGGAACTCTTTGCACGCTGCCCGCAAAACCCGATCATCACCAGCAGACACCTGCCCTTCAAGGGCGCTTCGGTCTACAACCCTGGCGCAACCGAGCACGACGGTGAGGTGGTGCTGTTGCTGTGGGTCGAGGACCGCAAAGGCTTTTCCAACATCCACGTGGCCCGCAGCCGCAACGGAGTGGACGGATGGCGAATCGAACCCGAACCCATCCTGGCCGACGTCCTGCCCGACCTCGGTTACGAATCCCTCGGCTGCGGGGACGCGCGGGTGACCTACGTCCAGGAAGACAATTGCTACGTGGCCTACTCGCAACTGGGTCCGTCAGTGGGACTGGCCAAATCCAGGGACTTGGCGAAAGCCGACCGCCTGTGTCTGATCTTCGGACCCAACAACAAGGACACCTGCATGTTTCCCAGCAAACTGCAGGACCACTGGGTGGTCGTGCATCGGCCGACGGTGGGCGAGCTCGAGCACATCTGGACCGCCAGCTCGCCCGACCTGATCAACTGGGGCAGTCCGCACGCGGTGCTCCACGAGCGCGGCGGACCATGGTGGGACGGCCTGAAGGTCGGAGCCGGACCGCCGCCGATCCTGACCGACCAGGGATGGCTGCTGATCTACCACGGCGTCAAGGCGTTCAGCGGCAATCTGATCTATCGGGCCGGCCTGGCCCTGCTGGACCGCGAGAAACCGCATAAGGTGCTGGCTCGCACGCCCGGCTGGGTCTTCGCCCCCGAAGCGCCCTATGAAGTCAACGGCGTCATTCCTAACATCGTCTTACCGACCGGCGCTCTGCTGCGAGGTGAGGAGCTGTGGATGTACTACGGGGCGGCGGACACGTCGGTCTGTCTGGCCACCGCCCGGCTGCCGGACTTGCTCGCGGCCTTCCAGGAAGAGGGCTGGGAGTAGTGCTCCGGTAAGGGAAATCCCCATCGGGAAATCAGGGCCAAGCCGGATTGCCGTCAGCTTCCGCTGCGGACTAGGATTGTAAACGGGGGGCCAGCGTCCTGCGCACCAACCGGATCGTGAGGAGGACAATCACCAGTGGCCGATCGCATGGCGGACAACGTGGACATCGCCGACACGCTGGAGCACGTGGCCGAGCTGCTGGAGACCCAAGGGGCCAACGTGTTCCGCGTCGGCAGCTACCGCACCGCCGCCGATTCCCTGCGCCATCTGGACCAGCCGGCCTCCCATATCTACCGCCGCGAGGGCCAGGAAGGACTCGAGCAAATTCCCGGCGTCGGAGCCAAACTCTCCGGCGCCATCCGCGAAATCCTCGAGACCGGCCGGCTCGGGCTGGAGCAGAAGCTCGAAGCCGAGCGACAGCCGCAGGACGTGCTGGTCCGCGTGCCCGGCGTTGGCAAGGAACTGGCCCAGCGAATCCATAACGACCTGGGAATCGAAAGCCTTGCCGAACTCGAACGGGCCGCCCATGACGGACGCCTTGAAGCCCTCGAGGGAATCGGCGAACGCCGCGCGCAAGGCATTCGCGACGTCCTGGCGGGAATGCTCAGCCGTACCGCCGCCCGGCGGGCGCGCACGCGACAGGAGGCACGCGACCGGGCCGAACGCAGCCTGCCGGCCGCAGTCTCCGAACGCCCGCCGGTCGACCTGCTGCTGGACGTCGACCAGGAATATCGCGAGAAGGCGGAGGCCGGCAAACTGAGGACCATCGCGCCGCGTCGGTTCAACCCGGAGGGTCAGGCGTGGCTGCCGATCATGAAGGGCCGCCGCGACGGATGGAAGTACACCGCCCTCTTCTCGAACACGCATCGCGCCCACGAACTGAACAAAACCCATGACTGGGTCGTCATCTACACCAGCCGCGACGGCGACGCCGAGAGGCAGAGCACCGTGGTCACGGGCGCAGCCGGATCGCTCCGCGGCAAGCGGGTCGTCCGCGGCCGCGAAAAGGACTGCCGCGCGTACTATCGGCAGGAGCGGTAGGAACCGCCGCGCCCAACACGCGGATGGAGAACGATCATGCTAAGATTTCGAGATCGGACACAAGCGGGCCGCCGCCTGGCCGAGTCGCTGGCCGACTACGCGAAACGCGGCGACGCGATCGTGCTGGGCCTGCCGCGGGGCGGCGTTCCGGTCGCCTTCGAAATCGCCAAAACCCTCGATATCCCGATGGACATCTTCCTGGTGCGCAAACTCGGAGTGCCAGCCCACGAGGAACTGGCGATGGGCGCGATCGCATCCGGCGGCGTGCGCGTCCTCAACGACGACGTCATCCACGCGCTGGGAATCTCCGACCGGGCGGTCGCTGAGGTCGCCGCCAGAGAGCAGCACGAACTCGAACGCCGAAACCGGCTCTACCGCGGCGAACAAGCCGCGCCGGACCTGCGAAATAAACTCGTGATCCTGACCGACGACGGCTTGGCCACCGGCGCGACCATGCAGGCGGCGGTCAACGCGGTGCGGGCACAACAACCGGCCCAGGTCGTGGTCGCCGTACCCACCGCCGCGCCCGACACCTGCGATATGCTGGCCGAACAGGTCGACCGAATCGTGTGCCTGATGACTCCCGAACCGTTCGGGGGCGTCGGGGCGTGGTACGAGGACTTTTCCCAGATGACGGACGACGAGGTCCGCGGAATTCTCGAAGAGGCACAAGCCCAGCGGATCGGACGTCACGGATAAACCCGACGGCAACGACCGTCCCGACGCCAACCGAAAGGAGAGACCCATGCCGCAACAGACGATAAGCGAAATGCAGGTGGAAATCCAAATCGGGCCGATTGTCCTCGACGGCGACCTGAGCGTCCCAGCCGAAGCGACCGGCCTGGTCCTCTTCGCCCACGGCAGCGGCAGCAGCCGCTTCAGTTCGCGAAACCGTTTCGTCGCCCAGTGGCTGCGCGAACGCGGACTCGGAACCCTCCTGTTCGATCTGCTGACCGCCGACGAGGACCGCATCGACCAGGAAACGCGGGCCATGCGATTCAACACCCGACTGCTCGCCGACCGACTCGCCGGAGCCACCGGCTGGCTCCAGAACCAGGACCAGATCAAGGACATGAACATCGGCTACTTCGGAGCGAGCACAGGGTCCGCCGCGGCCCTGATCGCCGCCGCTGAAAACCCCGACACCGTGCGGGCCGTCGTCTCACGCGGAGGCCGGCCCGACCTCGCCCAGCCATACCTGCCTCAGGTCCACGCCGCCACCCTGCTGATCGTCGGCGGCTACGATTTCCCCGTCATCGACATGAACCAGGAGGCCTTCGAGCAGTTGCCGGGCGAAAAGGCCATCGAGATCGTGCCGCGAGCCACGCACCTCTTCGAAGAGCCCGGCGCGCTCGAGGAGGTCTCGCGCCTGGCCGCCGACTGGTTCGAACGGTATCTGGGCGAGGCGGGGAGCCAGTAATGAAACGACGACCTGTCTTCCTACTGGTGATGTGCATCGGACTCTCGATCGCTCCGACCTACGGCCGCCAGAAGCCCTCGACCCGTCCGGCGCCAACGACCGACGACGCATCGGTCACAACGGCGAGTGTCACCATCGACGGCCGGCAGGTCCGCTACCGCGCGACCGCCGGAACCATGCCGATCGAAAAAGAAGACGGCACGGTTCGCGGCGGCATGTTCTACGTGGCCTACCAGCGCCTTGACGTGCCCGACCTGCTGGACCGGCCCGTTGCCTTCGCCTTCAACGGCGGGCCGGGCGCCGCGTCCGTCTGGCTCCACCTCGGAGCGCTCGGGCCGCGACGACTATCGCTTCGGCGCGAGGGCTTCGCCCCGCCTCCACCCTACCGCCTGGTCGATAACGAGTACTCGCTCCTCGACGTCACAGACCTGGTCTTCATCGACCCGGTCGGTACCGGCTTCAGCCGCCCGGCGCCGGGCGCAAGCGGCGACGGCTTCTTCGGCGTCGAGGAGGACATCGAAGCCGTCGCCCAGTTCATCCACCTCTACGTCACGCGCAACCAGCGCTGGCTCTCACCGAAGTTCCTCATCGGCGAAAGCTACGGAACCACCCGCGCCGCCGGCCTCGTCGCCCACCTGCAAAAACGCCACGGAATGTACTTCAACGGCGTCGTCCTCGTCTCGACCGTGCTGAACTTCCAGACCATCTCGTTCGATCCCGGCAATGACCTGCCCTACGTGATGGTCCTGCCCAGCTACACCGCTGCCGCATGGTATCACCGCCGCCTGCCCGAATCCCTTCAGCGGCGCGACCTGCCCGACGTGCTGGCCGAGGCCGAACGATTCGCCGTCGAGCAGTACGCTCCGGCCCTGATCCGCGGCGCGACCCTGGACCCCGCTCGGCGGGAGGCGGTGGTCAACACGCTCTCGCGCCTCACCGGACTCTCGCGACGGTACATCTCGCGCAGCGACCTGCGCGTGCCGGTCTGGCGCTTCGCCAAGGAACTTCTGCGCGACGCCAACCGCACCGTCGGACGGTTCGACAGCCGATTCACCGGAATCGACCGCACCGCCGTCGGCGAAGCCTTCGAATACGATCCCAGCTACGACGCCATCCAGGGCGTCTTCTCCTCGACCATGCACCACTACGTCCGCGCGGAACTCAGATACGAAAGCGACCTGCTCTACGAAATCCTCGCCCCGCAGCACGTCCAGCCGTGGGACTACGGACGATACGAAAACCGCTACCTCGACCTGACCGACCGACTCCGCGACGCGATGACCAAAAACCCCTACCTCAAGCTCTTCGTCGCCAGCGGCTACTACGACCTGGCCACCCCGTACTTCGCGACCGACTACACCATCTGGCACCTGGGCCTCGACCCGTCGCTGGCCGACAACGTCACGATCCGATACTACTTCGCTGGGCACATGATGTACCTCCGCGAACCGTCCCTGGCCAACCTCTCGGAGGACCTAAAACGTTTCGTGCAAGAGGCCAAAGGCGCTTCATCGGTGATAACCGCCACGGTGCCAGGTGCAGACTGACACACTCATCTTGATAACCGAACGATCCACCAGAGGGCAGCGCCTTGCCGAACGACATACGGAACAGACTTGAGAAGATCCACGACGAAATCCTCACGTGCGCCCGCTGCCCGCTGCACCAGAGCCGCCGGCACGCCGTGCCCGGCGAAGGCGATCTCCAAGCCAACGTGATGATCATCGGCGAGGCGCCCGGCACCCAGGAAGACAAGCAGGGCCGCCCCTTCGTCGGCCAGGCCGGACGGATGCTGAACAAGCTGCTCGAGGCCTGCGGGATCGACCGCCAGCGGACCTTCATCACCAATTCGGTCAAATGCCGCCCGCCGGAGAACCGCAAACCGCACAGGGGCGAACTCGCTATCTGCAAAGCCAACTGGCTTGACCGCCAGATCGCGTGGATCGATCCCAAAGTCGTGATCCTCCTCGGCAAGACGCCGCTCGAACAGGTGCTCGAGGTGGCCCCCCCGCTCCGCGACCTGCACGGCCAGACCCTCAAACGCAACGGCCGACGCTTTGTCCCGATGTACCACCCAGCCGCCGGACTCCGCTCGCCGCAGGTGCGCCAAACCATGCGAGAAGACCTCCAAAAACTGGGCCAAATCCTGCCAGCCCTCGCCAGGTAAGCCGTAGCGCGAACGTCGCCCACCAAATCCCTCGACATTGCCCGACCATTCACACCTACTGTCCTAGAACTCCACTGTTGTTAATAGTAAATGCCCCGTCTTCTCGCCTTGCGGATCCCCTCACGAGCATTCATCACCAAAGGCATTGACAGGAATTCGAGAAATTGGTATCCTCCACATTAGATCAAGCGCTTGATCTTATTCCTATCTAATCAGGAGTTAATAAAACTCAATGGCGGCCACCCTGGCGGAAATCGCCAAACGCGTCGGAGTGCACCAGTCAACGGTCTCAGCCGTGCTGAACCGAAGCCGCGCAACCATCCGCGTCTCCGACCAAACCCGCCAACGAATCCTCGCGGTCGCCCGCGAACTGCAGTACCGCCCCTCCTTCTCAGCCCAGTCCCTGGCCAAAGGGCGGACCAATTCGCTGGGCATGATCTGCGGGGACATTCACTCGCCGCACTTCTCGGAACTGGCGTCGCGGGCGATGCAGGAGGCCGAGGCCCGAGGTTACCATCTTCTCCTGTCGGTCGCCCAGTGGATCACCCAGGAGAACAACCTTGGATGCCTCGAAACCCTGATGGGCCGCGGGGTGGACGGGGTGATCGCCTGGGGATCGGGACTCTCGCCGCAAACCCCACTCTACGAACAGATCCTCCGCGAGCGGTTTCCGCTGGTGCTCTGTTCGGAACAGGTGGGCGATCTGTCTTCCATCGACTCGGACTGGCATGGCGGAATTGGCGAAGCGGTGGAATACCTCAAGCGCCGAGGTCACGACCGGGTCTGCTTCGTCGGCTATCGAAACGGCTGGCACGACCCGCAGCACAGTCCGGACCCGAAGCGCCCGGCCTTCATCGAGGCGTGCCGCAGGCACGCGGTGGAGCCACGCGAAATCTACATGACCAAACTCAGCGATCTCGAAGAAGCCGAGGCGATGGGTGCCGCGATGGCCGACGCCCGGCCCAGTGAAACGGCCTTCCTGGTCTACTCTGACTACACCGCGTTCGGCTTCTGCCGCGGCCTGCTCAACCGCGGCGTCCGCGTGCCGCAGGACGTATCGGTGGTGGGAATGGACGGCACGCGGATGGGGCAGTACTACCACCCGGCCCTGACCACGATCGCCCAGGACCGTGAGCTGATCGTGGCCGAAGCGATCGACATGACGCTGCGCATGATCGAAAACCAGGAGGAACCGGGTAGGCGGGTGATCCTGCCGACGCGACTGATCGTGCGCGAAAGCGCGTGAAAATGCACCGAAGGCCAATGCTGATGAAAAAAGAAAACAGCCAATACCGACGTGCAGAACGGAACCGGCGACGCCGCTTTGCCAATTCGAAATCCGAGATTCGAAATCCGAAATCGTTTACCTTGATCGAACTGCTGGTGGTGGTCGCCATCATCGCCGTGCTCGTCGCGATCCTGCTGCCGGCGCTGTCCGCGGCGCGAGAAGGAGCGCGGGACGTCCAGTGCCTCTCGCAACTACGACAACTGGGAACGGCACACCTGCTGTACCGTGACGCCGAAGGCGTCTTCGTCGATCGCGCCGGCGACTGGTCGGCGGAGGCGGGACGGACACCCTTCTGGCCGCACGAATGGTTCATCGGGTGTCCCAACAGCGGACGGTTCTTCGCGATGGTTCCGGATGCGACCGCGTTCTACTGCCCGAGCAACAACGAGAGGCGGGGTGAGATCGGCGAGCACATTCCCGACGACCCGGCGCACCCGGAAAAGCCTCTGTCGTCCACCTACGGGTACTGCTACGACCTCCAGGGCGCAGCCTACTATAAGGTCCCGGCCCCGCGCCTCGTCGATGCCCACGGAACCTACGGCATGATGCCGCTGATGCTGGACATGTGCGTCTGGCTGGGCGGATATCAATACGTGGCCAACCACGTGAAGGGTTACAGCCAATCCCGACCGTCGGAGTTCGCCAACGTCGTCCACGTCGACGGCCACGCCCAGCGGTGGGGCTATCCTGACCTCATGCGGTGGGGCTATCCTGACCTCATGTGGTGGGGCTGGGTCGGACATCAATGGTATTGGCCGACGGGGGTCGACCAGATCGTGCGGGCAACGAACTGAGTTGGGATACGGAGAGAGCGGCCATGGCGGCAGTGACAATCGGCGGCGCCAAGCAACTGTTCGTGGATGACTTCCTGATCGACCGGCGGGACGGCGTGAACCTGGTCATGAACCGCCCGCACGCCGAACCGGCCATGCTGCTGGGAACCGACAAGGCCTGGCAAGAGGGCCCGCAGGATTTCATCTGGGCCGCCAGCAGCGTCCTCGCCGTAAACGGCAAGGTGCGGCTCTGGTACCAGGTCAACGTCCTTGAACCGCGCCCGCAGCCGGTGGGGTTCGTGGCCGTCGACAAATTCGTCGCCTACGCCGAATCCGCCGACGGCGTGCACTTCGATAAACCCGATCTGAACCTCTGCCCGCGCGACGGCGCAAAGCCGAACAACGTGGTCATCCCGGACACCGAAGGCTGTAGCGTCTGGATCGATCCGAAGGCCCAACCGCAACGCCGCTATCGTTCGATCCACTGCGACGCCCAGGCCTACAAACCCGTCTTCCACAGCTCGCCCGACGGCCTTCGCTGGACGCGCACGCACGAAGCCGCGATCGGCGATTGCGACTCGCAGGCGAGCATCTTCTGGGACCGCACCATCGGACGCTACGTGATGTACACCCGCCAGTGGGTGCCCAAACCGCCGCCGCCCGAAACCGCCTCGCGGGCCCATCGACGGCTGGAGTCCGACGATCTGGTTCACTGGGACCGCTCGACCATCATCCTCCAGGCCGACGAACGCGACCTGGCGACGTACGACGCGAGCGATGATATGCCGCCGGTGGACTACTACGGCGCCTGCGTGTTCCGCTACCCGGACCCAACCGGCCCATACCTGATGCTCGCCCAGCCGTTCTGGCACTGGTATCCGCGAGGCGGCCCGACCCGACCCGGCCCGTGCGGCTACGACGTCCGTATGCTCGTCAGCCGCGACGGGGCGAACTTCGAGCGACTGCGCGATCGCCCGGTCTTCCTCGGCCCCGGCCCGATGGGCGGCTGGTGCTCGCGACAGGTATGGGTGCTCCCGCAACCGCTGGTGATGAACGACGAAATCTGGATCTACTTCTTCGGCGCCAACTTCGACCACGAGGGAATCCTCGATCCGTGGTCACAGGGCCGGCATCGAACCGGCATCGGCCGGGCGGTCACACGCCTCGACGGCTTCGTCTCAGCCGATGCGGGATTCGACGGCGGCGAACTGACCACCAAGCCGATCGTCTTCGACGGGGAGCGCCTCGAACTCAACATCGATACGAGCATCGGCGGATTCGCCCAGGTCGAAATCCTCGACGAGCAAGGCCAGCCGATCGCCGGCTTCGCCAAAGACGAGTGCGAGGTGATCTGCGGCAATTCGGTCCGATGGCCCGTGCGATGGAACGGGCCTAGGCAAATCGCGGAACTGGCGGGCCGGCCGGTCCGGCTGCGATTCGTCATGCGAGATTCCCGCCTCTTCGCGTTCCAGTTCGTCAATGACCGCGGATCGCGCGGCTAACCACACAGTAACCAAGCGGAGAAAGTCGATGAGAGTAACGACGGTTGTGGCGGCGGTATTGCTTCTGACGTCATCCGGCATCGCCGAGAAACTGCCGCAGAAGGTGCGCAGCGACGGGTTCGTCCAGAGCTGGCTGGTCCTGGGCCCGATCGGCGGCGAGGACCGCTGGACGACCGACCACCTCGCCTCAGCCGGTGGAACAGCCGCCGCCGAACCGACGCCGGGCGAACCGCTGGCCGATCTGGCCTGGCGCGAGGTCGCCATCGACGATGACGGCCTCCTGCGCCTCGGCGAACAGAACCACAGCGTGGCCTACGCCTGCGCGCGCCTCGAAAGCGGCGTCGAGCGCGACGTCCTGCTGCGACTCGGAGTCGACGACGGCTACGCCCTCTGGATCAACGGCGAGAAAGTCGCCGAGCGCCACACCAACGGCTCGCTCAAGGCCGACCAGGAACAGAAGGTCGCCAGACTGCAAGCCGGAATCAACCGCATCATGCTCAAGGTCGATAACTTCACCGGCGGCTGGGGATTCTACTTCCGTATCGTGGACCTGGACAAAACGCCGAACATCGGACCGCAAGGCATGCGCTCGTGGCTCAAGAACCCAAGCGAGCAGGAAATCGCCGGCACCCCGTGGGACATGGGCATCGTCGTGCCGGATACTCCGATCGAGGCGACCGTTCGCCTCTCGCCCAAGGTCGTCAACCCGCAAATATCGCCCATGCTCTTCGGCAGCGTCGTGCTCTGGTGGGAAGGCTACACCGCACCCGTCGGCGACGCCGAGTCGCGGACGTGGAAACTCTTCGACGAAATGGGCATCACCTGCCTGCGATTCCCCGGCGGCGCCGACTGCCACCCGTATCGCTGGGAATCCGTCGCCGAGACGAAACGCGTCTACCAAGCCGCGGAAATGTGGAAACACTGGC
>JAAYCJ010000214.1 GCA_012729815.1 Phycisphaerae bacterium
GCCATCGTCGAGGGCCGCTGCGCCAAGGCGGGATTGCTCCTGATCGGGTATCCGCGGTTCCTCTTCGACGAGATCCGCTTTGAGCCGAAGGCGGCGATCGACGGGCGGATCGACGTTGAAGGCAACCAGCACGACCCGCTCGACGCCGGCGCGCTCATCGCGCAGGCTGCGGCCATGGTCCGGCGCGGGGTCTGCGCCCTGGCCGTCTCGGGCATGTACGCGGTGGTCAATCCCGCCCACGAGCTTCAAGCCGCCCGCCTGCTGACCGAGCAGTTCAAGCTGCCGATCGTCCAGGGCCACCAGCTCAGCATGGCCCTCGACGCCCGCTCCCGCGCGGTCACCGCCCGGTTGAACGCGGGCCTGCTGCCGCTGATCGACGGCCTGATCGCCAGCGTGCAAAAGGTATTAGCCGCCAACCACATCAGCGCCCCGCTGTGCCTTGTCAAGGGCGACGGGTCGATCGTCTCAGCCGAATACGGCCGGACCCGGCCGGTCGAGCTGATCATGTCCGGACCCGCCGGATCGGTCGCCGGAGGCCGCCACCTGCTGGCTGACCGAGAGCCTCAGACCGCCGACGACGCCATCGTGGCCGACATCGGCGGCACCACCACCGACATCGGAATGATCCGCAACGGCCACGTCCGCATCCTCGACCAGGGCGCCAAGGTCAGCGACTTCCAGACCCACGTGAAGGCCATCGACATCCGAACGGTCGGCCTCGGCGGCGACAGCCGGGTGCGGATCGACCACGAGGGCCGTATTCACGTCGGGCCGCAGCGAGTCCTGCCCCTAAGCTGCCTGACCGCTCGCGAGACGAAAATCATGGAGCGGCTCGAACAGATCCTGGCCGAGCCGGTTCCCAGCCTGCTCTACGACCCAGCCGATTTTTTCCTCCTGCTGCGGTCGCCGACCGGCGAGTTGCCGGACCACGACCGGCGCATTGTCGAGGCCCTGGCCGACGGTCCAATGGATCGGGGCCGGCTGGCCGACCGTCTGGGCCTTAGACACCCGTCGCTGCTGAACCTCGGTGAGTTGGAAGAGCACGGCCACGTGCTGCAAAGCTGCCTGACCCCGACCGACACCTTGATCGCCCTTGGCCGGCTGGACCTCTGGGACCGCCGGGCAGCCCGCGTCGGCCTGGAGCTCTCGGCCCGGCGACTCGGCCTCGGACCGGACGCGCTGGCCGAAAGGATCCTGCAGGAAGTCCACCTTCGCCTGGGAAGCGAGGTGCTTCTGGCCGGCTGCCTGGCCGAAACGGACGGGCGCGACGGGGCCTTCCACGCCTTCGAACAGGGACCGCGTCTGGGCCGGTTCATCGAGTCGGTTCTGCGCCGCAAGCTCCTCGACCAGGACGGAGCGGTGGTGGCCGTCGATCTGGCTCTCCGCCGACCCGTGGTCCTGGTCGGCGCTCCAGCCGAAAGCTGCCTCCAGCCCCTCCGCCAACTCCTGGGCGAGCAGGTCCGCACCGTCGAGCACGGCGAGGTCGCCAACGCGGTCGGTGCGGTGGTCGGACGCGTGGTCATCCGCCTGACCGGCGAGATCACCGTCGACGAAGATGAGCGCTACCACGTCCACGTGGCCGAAGGACGCTTCGAGTTCGAGGACCTGGCCGCCGCCAAGGACTTCGCCCGAGAGCACCTTCGCCGACAGGCGCTGGCGGAACTGGCCCGCGCGGGCGGACGCAACGGACAGGTCGAAGTCGATCTGGACGACCATTTCGGCGAGGTCGCTGGCACCGCGAGCCTGCAGCGGATATACTTGCGGACGGCCCTGGCGGCCCAGGCCACCGGTCGGCCCGCGGCGACCGTGGAGCAAAGATAGCAGCAAACCTACTCGTGTAGAAAGACGGCAATGGCGATCGTATACGTTCTGATCGGTTATCTGGCCTTCAATACGATGATCTGGCTGGTTCGGCATCTGGCCATCACCAAGGCCAAGCGCCAGGCGATGGCCCTCTCCAGCGCCTATCCCCTGGATCGGCAGGCCTCGACGCCCAAGGTCTCCATGCTCGTGGCGGCCCGAAACGAATCGGCCAACATCGAGCGCTGCCTCCGCTCGCTGCTGGCCCAGAACTACCCGAACCTGGAGATCATCGCGATCAACGACCGCAGCGACGACGACACCGGGCAGATCATCGATCGGGTCGCCGCCGAGTCGCAGGGCCGCCTCACGGCGGTCCACGTCCAGGAGGTTTTAGCCGGCTGGCTCGGTAAACCCAACGCCATGCGCACCGGCATGAAACACGCCACCGGCGAACTGCTGTGCTTCACCGACGCCGACTGCAACTTCATCTGCCCCGACACCATCGGCATTGCCGTCCAGTACGCCCGCGAGCACAACGTCGATCTGTTCTCCGTCCTGCCCGTGCTCGAGACCTCCAGCTTCTGGGAGCACGTGCTTCAGCCGGTCTGCAGCGCGGTCATGATGGTCTGGTTCCGGCCCGAGCGGGTCAATAACCCGCGAGACCCGCGTGCCTACGCCAACGGGGCGTTCATGCTCTTTACTCGCGAATGCTACGATGCGATCGGCGGCCACGAATCGGCCCGCGGCAACGTCAACGAGGATATGGTCTTCGCCCGCCTGGTCAAGGCCAAGGGCCTGCGGCTCAACGTCGTCCAGAACGCCGACCTGTACCGGACGCGGATGTACGAGAATTTCCGCGCCACCTATCGCGGATGGAGCCGCATCTTCTACGGCTGCTTCGCCAAACTCGGACTGGTCATCGCCGCCGCCGCGATGGTCCTCTTGATGAGCATACTGCCCTACCTGATCTTCGTCGGCGCAGCGGCCGCCGCCGCCGTGCAAGGGTCGGAGTTCTCCACGCTCGGCTGGTGGGTGCTCGGGCTGTCCGCCGCCGCGATCGTGGCCCAGATGTCGGTTCTCACGCGATTCTATCGTCTGACCGGGCTCGCCTGGACGCGCGCCCTCTCCTACCCGATTGGCGCGGTCGTGGTCGTCTTCATGCTCATCAGCGCCGCCCGCAAATTCTTCGGCAGCAGCATCGACTGGCGCGGCCGCCAAATCGCCACCGGCCGCTCCGCCGCGTAAACGGCCAACGAAGCGGAGCGATCGTCAACTGACCGGAATGCCCGCTGCGTAGGTCGCGATCGCCTTGTCGATCTGCGCCAGTTCGCTCTGGGTCAACACCACGCCGCCCGCCTCCGCGTTCTCCCGCGCCTGTTCGTGGTTTCGCGCACCGACCAGCACGTGCGTGAGGCCCGGCTGGGCCAGCGTCCAGGCCAGCACCGCCTGCGAGACGGTCAGCTTCCGATCCGCCGCGATCGGCTTGATCGCCTTGAGCATCTCAGCGACCTTGCCGCGGCTCTCCCGGCTGAACATCGCCAGCGACTGGCGGTGGTCGTCGCCCCTGAACTCGTGATCCGGACCCATCTTTCCCGTCAGAAGGCCCTTGGCCAGCGGCGAGTAGGCCAGCATGGCGATCGCATGTTCGTGACAGTACGGCAGCAGCGCCTCTTCGATATGCCGGTCGAGCATGTTGTACTGCTCCTGGTCGCAGTCGACCGCGCCGAGCCGGCGGTACTCCTCGATCTGATCCACCGTCGCGTTGCTGACCCCGATCGCCGCGATCTTGCCCTCGCACTTTAAGTCCAGCAGCGCCGCCATCGTCTCTTCGATCGGCGTACTCGCGTCCTGCCAGTGCGTCTGGTACAGGTCGATGTAGTCCGTCTTCAGCCGCCGCAGGCTCTGCTCGATTTCATAACGGATCGACTCGGGCCCCAGGTACTTGTGCACCTTCTTGTCGTACTCGTCGAAGAAGTACTCGCCCTGATCGACGTGCCAGACCAGGCCGCACTTGGTCGCGATGATGACCCGATCGCGCCGGCCCGCCACCGCCTTGCCGACCAGTTCCTCAGCCCGGCCCAATCCATAGGCCGGAGCCGTGTCGATCAGGTTCACGCCTTCATCCAATGCGGTCTCGATCGCCTCCAGGGCGTCCTGTTCCTCCGTTCCACCCCACATCCATCCGCCGATGGCCCACGTGCCGAGGGCCACCACCGACGCCTCGATCCCCGATTGTCCCAACGGCCGGTACTGCATGATGAACCCTCCCATTCAGGTCGGTTGACGCCGCCCATGATACCGCCGCCGGTTCGTCCGGTCAACGCATCAGAGCGGTTCGGCTTCGCCGCTTGACAGAGGGTGCGCGGGGCCATTATCATCCAGTCGTCTGGACCGTTGCGGGAAATCGTCTCGGGAGGACACGATCATGGTCACCGCCGTTTTCGCGTGGATGCTTCTGATGGGTGTCGCGCAGACCGAGTTGACCACCGCGCCGGCGGTCGAATCCGAGCCGGGCGTTGGCGAAATCGAGATGACGGTGGGACCCGATGAGGAACTGGTGTTCTTTCCCACCTACGGCTATCGCGACGACGACGGCTGGACGATCAACCTCCACGGCTGGGTCTACGAGATGGAGGCCGACTCGACGGTTCGCCGGCTGCTGCTCGCCGCCCTGCGCGAGGCGCTCGACGTCGAGGACTACGCACCGGGCCTGCGGACGTTCAACGAGCGGGCGGCCCTGTTCCTGGTCGACAGCGAGCGCGACGAAGTGGTCTCGATCCGTGTGGGCGAGAAGGTCTACACGCTGCTGGAGTCCGGCACCGACGGCCACATCCGCGACCGCGTTCATATCTCGGACAGGCGGGCCAAACGTCTGTTCAAACGGCAGGAGTCGCCAGACCGCTGGCTCCGCTACCAAGCGGCCGGCCTGCCTCAGGATGCACCGACCGTCGAAGGCCACGTGCTGCTGATCGAACCCGAGGGAATCTCGGTGATCTCCGACATCGACGACACCATCCGCCGCAGCAACGTCGGCGACATCAAGAAGCTGCTGATCGGCACCTTCATGATGCCGTTCGAACCGGTTGCCGGCATGGCCGAGCTCTACCAGCGGTGGGCCGAGCAGGGCGCCGTCTTCCACTACGTCTCCGAGAGCCCGTGGCAGCTCCACCGGCTCTTGCGCGACTTCCTAGCCGACCACGGATTCCCCAAAGGCACGATGCACCTGCGGGTCGTGCGACTGAGTCCGTTCGATCTCGAGGACCTGCTCGCCGACGATGATGAAGAGAAGGCCAAAACATCCCGCATCGAGCGAATTCTGCGGGACTTTCCGAAACGGCGCTTCATCCTCGTGGGCGACGACACGCAGCACGATCCCGAGATCTACGGTCGGTTCGCCCGCCAATACGGCGACCGGATCGCCAAAATCTACATCCGCCAGGTCATCGAGGACGATGCCGGGTCATCCCGCATGAAGGCCGCGTTCGAGGACGTGCCGTCCGGCAAGATCGAGTTCTTCACGGCGCCGGACCAGATCAAACCTCTGGAGTGGCGTTCGCCCACTGGGCCAGAAGGGTCCTGACCACCGTGCCCGCGGCGTCAGGCTTTGCCAGCCGGCGCACGTTCTCACGCATCGCCGCCAGCCTCGCCCCATCATCCAGCAGACGATCGATCTTCCAGCCCAGCACCGGCAGGTTGTTGCACCGGATCGCGCAGCCCTGCTCCAGCAGGTGATCGGCGTTCCGCTCCTCCTGGCCGGGGATCGGATTGACGATCACCATCACCAGACCCCGGGCGAGCGCCTCCGAGGTCGTCAGACCTCCCGGTTTGCCCACCAGCAGATCCGATGCCGCCATGTACCGGTCCATCTCGCGGGTGTAGCCGATGGGCTTGAGTTGCACCGGTCCATTGCCCGCGTCACGCGCCCGCTGCTCCAGCCGCGCCCGCAGCTCATCGTTGCGCCCGCAGATCGCCACCACCTGCGCCTCGTGCCGCAGTTCCCCAAGCGAACTGATCAGATTCTCCATCGGCCCAACCCCAAAGCCTCCGGCTGACAGCAGGATCGTCGTCCGCCCGCGGTCCAGGCCCAACTCCTCCCGCGTCGTCTCCTTGTCCACGGTCTCGGCGAAAACCGGATCAACGGGGATTCCCGACACCGTCACCGTTCCGGGGTCGATCCCGAGGCGCTCCAGGTGAACCTTCGTTTCCTCCAGGGCGACAAAATACCGCTGACAACCGCGGCACAGCCACATCGCGTGAATATCGAAGTCCGTCACCACCAACGCCAGCGGGCAGTGCAGACGCTGGCGATCCTTGAGGTACGTGATGATCTCGGCGGGCAGAAAGTGGGTGCACACCGCTATGTCCGGCCTGTACTCCTCGATCATCTTCACGAACGGCCGCGTGTTGAGCTTGTTCATCGCCCGCAGCGCCGGTTCGTCCTTCCACGGCTTGTCCAGATAATCGTACAGCCATCCCAGCAGCTCGGGTGAACGGTTGACCAGGTCGATGTACGCTTTGGAGTATATGTCCCGGAACACCTTGGTCGTATACTCCAGCGTGTCCACGTGACGCACCCGACGCGCCGCGCCCCGCCTGATGAACGCCTTCTCCAGCGCCTCCGCCGCCCGGATGTGGCCCGCTCCCGCCGACGCGGAGAGAATAAGCACGTTCTCGAACATACGCCGCTCCTCCAGGAAATTCGCCGCCACTCCATTCTAGCCGCAGGTCCGACCGGCACAAGCCTGTGCGCCAGGGCGTTTTGCCTTGCCTCGACCCAACTGCGACCATAGAATCTTGATGAAGCAGGAAACTTCCTCGATTGACAGATGAACGGGAGGAGGGCCCCGATGCCCAACGTTGCCGTCGTGCTTTCCGGATGCGGCCGGCTGGACGGTTCCGAAATCACCGAATCGATCTGCACCATTCTGGCCCTCGCCCAGAACGGGGCCGAGCCGGTGTTCTTCGCGCCCAACATCCCGCAGGCCGAAGTCGTCAACCATCTCGAACAGGCCCCGCTGGCCGGCGAAGTCCGCAACGTCCTGCTCGAATCCGCCCGGATCGCCCGCGGCCACATCGCCGACCTGGCGGTCGCGCGGGCCGACCGTCTCGACGCCGTCATCTTTCCCGGCGGCCAGGGCGCAGCGAGCAACCTGTGCACCTTCATGACCGACGGACCCGCCTGCCGCGTCAATGACCACGTGGCCCGCATCATCACCGAGATGCACGAACTGGGCAAACCGATCGGCGCGATCTGCATCGCGCCCGTGCTGGTCGCCCGTGTCCTGGGGGGCAACGGCATTCCGGTCCGCGTCACCATCGGCAACGAAAAAGCCGTCGCCCAGGCCATCGACGCCATGGGCGCCGTTCACGTCGAATGCCCCGTCGACGACTGCCTGGTCGACGTCGACCACAAGGTCGTCACCACGCCCGCCTACATGCTCGCCAAGTCGGCCAGCCAGGTCCATACCGGCATTGCCAAGCTCGTCGTCGAGGTGCTGAGGTTCCTATGATCGCCGCCGTCCTCTTCGACCTGGGCGACACGTTGATCCACTTCGAAGCAGTGGACCTTAACGCCGCCTTCGCCCTCGCCGCCCAACAGACCCATCAGCTCCTCCAGGAGAAACTCGCCGGACCCATGCCGTCGCCGCAGCAGTACCGCCGCCGGCAGTTTCGCGCCCTGCGATGGGCCTACTTCAAGAGCCAGATCACCGGCCGCGAATTCGACTCCACCGATATCCTTCGCGAGACCACCCGAAAACTCGGCATCGACGTCCCCGACGACTTCTACGATGAACTGGCCTGGCAGTGGTACAAAGCCCTCGCCGACGCCTCGCAAACCGCCCCCGACGCCCACGCCACCCTCGAGGAACTCCAGCGCCGACGCCTGCGACTCGGCATCGTCTCCAACACCTTCGTCTCCGCGATCTCGCTCGACCGCCACCTCCAGGCCGAAGGGCTGCTGCGATTCTTTCCCGTCCGCGTCTACTCCTGCGACATGGGCATCCGCAAGCCGCGGCGGGAAATCTTCCACGAGGCCCTCGACCGCCTCGGCGTCGCCGCCGAACAGACCCTCTTCGTCGGCGATAACTTCAAGATCGATATTCTCGGCGCCTTGCGGGCCGGCATGTACGCGGCGCACAAAGCGTCAATGCCGACCAGGAAGCTCGCCGACCGCCGCGCCTTTCACATCCGCCGACTCGACGAACTGCCCGGCCTGATCGACCGCATCAACGCCGAAACTTAGCGTCGGTCGATGGCTTGCCGCGACGCGGGATTGAAAGTATAATGGTCTTGTTGCCGGGGGGCGCCTGATGCACTGGTCCGAATACGTCAAGATCTTCGTCGCCGTGCTGGTGATCGTCGATCCGTTCGGCGCCCTGTTCCTGTTCGTGATGCTCACCGGCGACCAGACCGTGAGCCAGCGACGCCGCACCGCCCGGACCGCCGCTCTCGCCGTCGCCTTGACCCTCAGCGGATCGGCCCTCTTCGGCGAGTGGCTCATGCTGTTTCTCGGCATCCGAATCCCCTCGTTCCAGGTCGGCGGAGGCATTCTGATCCTTCTGATGGCCATCGCCATGCTCTACGCCCGCCTGAGCCCCAGTTCCCACGTGCCCGAAGAGGCGGCCGAGGCGGCCGAAAAGGAGAGCATCGCCATCGTGCCCATCGCCATCCCGCTGCTGGCTGGGCCCGGCGCGATCAGCATGATGATTATCTACGCCAGCCAGGGCGTCGGACCGTTCCACTACGGCTTCCTTGTCCTGACCAGCCTGCTGATCGCCGTGATCGTCTGGATCACGCTGCGAACCGCCGATGCGCTGGGCCGGATGCTCGGCCGCACCGGAGTCAACATCGTCACCCGCGTGATGGGACTGTTCCTCGCCGCCATTGCCGTCGAGTTCATCGCCGAAGGCATGGTCCAGCTCTTTCCCGGCCTGCTGAGACAGTGAACGTTTCGGAGCGTTCAGAGAACGACGATCGCCGGGGAATGGAATCTTTGGAGTGATTGAATAAGGGAGCACCAAACAGTGGGACCGCAGCAGCGGGCAAAGGCGTTGCGGCAGGAAGCCGACCAGGTCATGGCGGCCATCCGCCTGCGCGAACATTGTGCACCCATCGGCGAACCTGTGCCCACCGGCAGCTACCGGATGGACTTGATGATGCACCCGGATATCGATCTCTACCTGCCCGAGACGACGGTCGAGGCCATGCTGAACCTCGCGACCGCACTGGGAAAAGAGCCGCGGGTCCACAAGCTGGTCTTCGAAAAAGGCATTCCCGACGAGCTGGAACGCGGCCTGTACCTCAAACCCGTCGTCGAATACGGCCACTGGGAGCGGCTGTGGAAAATCGATCTCTGGGCCCTGCCCGCCGAGATCATCGAAGCCAAGCAGCGGGAGCTCCAGCGGCTCAAAACCCAGATGACGCCGGACCAGCGGCAACGAATCCTGGAATACAAATACGCCGTCCTCGATCAGACCGGCCGGACCCCCGTGTTCAGCGGCCTCTACATCTACCGCGCCGTGATCGACGAGAAACTCACCGACTTCGACAAAATCACAGCCTACCTGAAGGCCAACGGCATCCGCATGCCGTAGAACTCAATCGGGACCAGACGCTACCGCGGCAATGCCTCGCGCATCGTCGCCAGCGGAAATTCCCTCAGGCCTTTGCAGTAGAAAATCTCGCCGTACCCTGCCACAAAGTTCTGGATCGCCCGCTCGTCCTCGCCAAGCCGGTGCACCGACTCGAAACAGCGGTACAAAATGTCCAAAACGTACTTCGACGGTGGATGGTCCGAGACGAACAGACAGTTCTGCCCCTCCCGTCCCTGCGGCTCGTTCCAGTACACAAAGCACTGCCCGAAAATCGAATCGTCGCCCATGCTCAACACCAGCGGCGTCGACCGGCAATAATAGCTCAAATTCGACGCTTGCGCGTAGTTTCGCGCCATGACGAACAACGCGCCGTCGCCGCGGTAACGCTCATAAAGAAGATCGACCTCGCGCCCCAGCGGATACCAGTGGAAGTAGTAACGCAGGTACTGCTTGACGTGACCCTCCGAACGGAACAGCCCAAAGATATCACCGGTAGCCTTCGGTCCGATGAAGCTCTGCCCGACCACCGCGATAACCAGAACGAAACTGGTGGCCGCTCCCGCCCACGCCGACGCCAAAAGCCACCGCCGGGCGCTACGGCCCGCTTGAAGACCGGCCCACGCCAGCAGAATGACCATCAAGGCGTACAGCGGCGCCGTCCAATTCCCGCCGCCCGGCTCGACCGGGCGAAGGATTCGCATCACCACGTAGATCATGAACGGAACGTACCCCGTCCAGACCAGCAGCATGCCGGAAGGACAACCCTGACGTCTCTGCCGCCGACCCTCCAACCACGGATAAATCAGACACCACGCCAGTAACGCCGGCCCGGCCAGCAACACCTGCCGGCCGAGGTAGATCAGCATGCCGGAAGGATAAAGCCCGGACACCGGCTCGCGCCGCACAAAATGAAAGACAAACGTCTGCCAGCCGTTCGCCGCGTTCCACAACAACGTCGGCAAAAAAACGATCAACGCCAACGCCAACGCGATGTACGGTCCCGGCCGAACCAGCGCCCGCCGGCTGACCGGCTCGGTCAGCCACCAGGCGAACGTGAACACGATCAGCGGCACGGCGAGGAACTTGCAGTCGGCCGCCATCCCCCAGCACACGCCCAGCAGCACCCACCAGCCGAGCCGATCCCGCCGCGCGGCAATCAGGGCAATCCAGACCGCCAGAACCCAGAACACCGCCAGCGGCGCATCGGTAAAAACAATCGTCGTGCCCAACAGACCGACCGGAATCGCCATCAACGCCGCCAGCGTCACTTTCGCCACGTTCTCGTCCGACGAAAGCCACGCCGCGAACCGCCACACCAGCAGCGCCGCGATCGTCCCCATCACGATCGGGCCCATCCGCGCCATCATCAACGTGTCGCTCAACTGGTAGAACGGCCACGTCACCCACCCGAGCATGCCCGGATGATCGTAGTAGCACCAGTCGATCTGCTCGGGCCAAAGCCAGTGATACGCCTCGTCCGAGATCAGCGGAATCGCCGAAGCAATCACGATGCGCAGCGAGATGAACGCAATGAACGCCAGCAGGATCGCCGCCGGAGTGAACCGCTGCGGCTCGCAAACCACCTTCCAGAGCTGATTGACGAACACCCCGACCGCCGCGACCAGCGCAGCGAAAAAACCAAGCCGCACCGCCGCCGGCGCCGACCACGTAAAACACGGATAGCCTTCCCAACCCGGCCCGCCCGCCGCCAGCCATACGGCGAAAAGCGCGACGGAAAGACCGGCGGTGATCAGCCACGCCCGCTGTCCGCTGAGTTGAACTTTTGACGAATCGGTCATAGAGCCGTATGATAGTAGTGATATGAGCGATACGCGTCAAGGTGATAATGGCCCGACCACGCGACGGCTGCCGCCGTGGCTCAAGCGCCCGCTGCCCGCCGGCGCCGGCTACGCCGACGTCGAACGTCTGCTGAAACAAGGCTGCCTCAACACCGTCTGCCGATCGGCCCGATGCCCGAACCTCGGCGAGTGCTGGTCCCGCCGCGTCGCCACCTTCATGATCCTCGGCAACGTCTGCACCCGCAACTGCCGGTTCTGCGCCGTCCAAAAGGGGCCGGTCGAGCCGCTCGACCCGAACGAGCCTGGCCGCGTCGCCGAAGCGGCTCGGAAAATGGGCCTCAAACACGTGGTCGTGACCTCCGTGACGCGCGACGACCTCCCTGACGAGGGGGCCGCCCATTTCGCCGCGACCATCCGGGCCCTTCGCGCCGCCCTGCCGCACAGCACCGTCGAGGTCCTCGTCCCGGACTTCCACGCCCGCCCGGAGCTGCTGGAGATCGTCTGCCGCGAAAAGCCGGATGTGTTCAACCACAACGTCGAGACCGTCGAGGCACTCGCCCCGATCATTCGCCCGATGGCCGACTACCGCCGGTCCCTCACCGTCCTGGCGATGGTGGCCCGGACCTACCCGGACCCGATCGTCAAATCCGGCCTCATGGTCGGCCTCGGCGAGACCGAAACCCAGGTTCGCCAGACCCTCCGCGACATGGCCCAAACCGGCTGCCGCGTCGTCACCGTCGGCCAATACCTCGCCCCCTCCGACCGCCACCACCCCGTCGAGCATTTCTACGAACCGGCCTGGTTTGAGGCCCTCACCCACTGGGCCGCAGCCTACCTTCCCGACCTGATCGTCTACGCCGCCCCATTCGTCCGCAGCAGCTATCTGGCCGAAAAACTCTTCGGACAACTGCGAAAACAGCCGTAGACCGTCCTCCGCGTGTAATCGCCGCCTTTTTCCTTTCCAACCGCTCGTCGACTCTGTTCAATAAGTGGTGTTCCAGTCCAAGGAGGCTCTGGCATGGACACCAACACTCCGGCCATCGACCCGCAACTCAGACAGAAGCTGCTCCTCGCCCAGAAAAACGAGATCACCGAGCACCACATCTACAGCCGCCTGGCCAAGTGCGTCAAGAACGACCAGAACCGCCAGATCCTCCAACAGATTGCCGCCGACGAGAAACGCCACTACGAATACTGGCGAACCATCACCGGCGCCGACGTCAAACCCGATATGAGCAAGGCCCGCCTCTACGTCCTTATCGCCCGGACCCTCGGCTTGACCTTCGCCGTCAAGTCCATGGAAAAAGGCGAGGCCCAAGCCGAAGCTGGATACCGCCAGATCGCCCAAGTCCTCCCCGGGGCCGAGAAAATCGCCCAAGAAGAAGATCAACACGAAAATCAACTCATTAACATGATTAACGAAGAGCGGCTCCAGTACATCGGATCGATGGTCCTGGGCCTCAACGACGCCCTCGTCGAACTGACCGGCGCCCTGGCCGGCTTTACCCTCGCCCTGCGCGACACCCGCCTGATCGCAATGGTCGGCCTGATCACCGGCGTCGCCGCCTCCTTCTCCATGGCCGCCTCCGAATACCTATCCCAGCGGTCCGAAGAAGATGGCCAGAACCCGCTCAAGTCCTCGCTCTACACCGGCTCGGCCTACATCCTGACCGTCATCTTCCTGATCTTCCCCTATCTGATCCTCCACAACCCCTATCTGGCCATCGCCTGGACCATGTTCAACGCCCTGCTGGTCATCTTCTTCTTTACCTTCTATATGTCGGTGGCCAAAGACTACTCGTTCCGCCGGCGATTTCTCGAGATGGCCGGCCTGAGCTTCGGGGTCGCCACCCTGACCTTCGGCATCGGCTTCCTCGTCCGCATCTTCTTCGATATCGACGTCTAAGCCGTCTAGCTGTCTGACCACGTATGGCCAGGCCAATTCAACGCCACATCCCCGGTAATCGCCTAACCATTTTTATAGCATCTACTTACGATCGTTCCCGGCACGATAGCCTTCCCTCTTGACATCACCACCACCTCTGGCGATAATAGACAGCTAGACAGTGACTTGTACAGTGAGGTCTTCAGCTCATGGCTACACGCCACACGACACCAACTGAGGAGGCCGGTCCACCGGAGCTTCGCTCCCCCGCCTCACTGGCCGATCAGGCCCGCGCCGCCGTCGTCGATATCCTCGAACGCGAAAAACTCCCGCCCGGCAGCCGACTCCCCTCGGTCCGCCAGATCAGCGCCGCCATCGGCATCAGCCGCGCCACCGTCGCCAAAACCCTCGCCGATATGACCCGCGAAGGACTCTTTATAAGTCGCCAAGGCAAAGGCATTTATGTCAATGGCGCGGAGCACGGCGACCGCGCCGCCCTCGAGGTGATCTACTGCCTGGTCTGCGCCTCGCACGTCCGCCAGGCCCCGCAAGACTACCTCGTCCACAGCGCGTTCTGGAGCCAGATCCTCGCCGGCGTCGGCCAAGGCCTGCGCGACCGCGAGAGCGAGATTCCCCTTCGATTCTCCTTCACCGCCGACTTCCTCGCCGAAAAGACCGCCGGCCCCCGCCGACGGCGATGGAACCGCATCGGCCTGATCGTCCTGGGCGATCCTCGCCCGGAGCAGTGGAAGAAGCTGATGACCCTGCGGGCCTCGATGGTGGTCGTCCATGGCCTGAGCCGCACCGATCGGGCCGCCAACGTCCGCGTCGACTCCGCCCTCGGAGCCGCCATGCTCGTGGACCACCTGGTCACCCTCGGCCATCGCCGGATCGCCTTCTGCGGTTCGCTGGAGACCCACCAGGGAATCGACTACGAGAAATCCCTCGGCTTCCGCGAAGCCGCCGTGCGCCATGGCTTGATGCCCGATGACCGCCGTCTGTTCCTGCCTTGCGGACCGAGCCTGGAGGAAGGCTACCGGGTCGCCCAGATTCTTCTGAGCCATCACCCGCGCCCCACCGCCGCCGTGCTGGTCAACGACGACGCCGCCATCGGGGCGATGCGGGCGGTCTGCGACGCCGGACTCTCCGTGCCCAAAGACCTCTCGATCGCCGGCTTCGACAACATCGCCACCGGCAGCTACGTGATCCCGTCGCTCACCACCGTCTCGGTCCGCATGGCCGAACTCGGACGGCTCAGCGTCGACCGCCTCTTCGCCGTCCACCAGCACAACGACCGCAGCGATCAGATTCTCCGGCCGGAGCTGATCGTCCGCGAATCCACCGCACCCGCTACACAGGAGACCGTTTGACGATGCTGCGAACTCTCATGGCAACCTTAACGGTCCTTTTGGCCGCGTCGTGCGGCTCGGCTCTGACGTTTCAGGAAACCTTCGACGACGGCATTGACCGCTGGGAACAAACCGGGGCCGCTGGCAAGCTCGGCCGCGCCGACGGCAAGCTTCGCATCCAGGGCGCCGACGGCCTGGGCGACAACGCGATCACCTACGCCACCGCCAAACAGACTCTCGACGTCGTCAAAGCGGCGCGTGAGGGAAAGACCGTCACCGTTTCCGCCGACGTGGAACTCGGCCCGGCCGGCAAGGACTACACCTGGTGGGGCGAGTTCGCCGGGTTGATGATCCGCTTCGACGAAAAGAACTGGTTCAGGATGGAATACCGCTGCAACTTCGACGAGGGCTATCAGGTCGGCCGGATCTGCGTCTCCGCCATGGCCGACGGCGAAGCGCCGTACATGCAGTGGTCGCAACTCAGCCGCGCCGAGTGGCACAAGACCGCCACGCAACTCCTGTTCCGGATCGACAGCGGCCATCTCTGGTGGCAAGGCGCGCCGCGGTTCAACCTCAAAGCCAGTCAGGGCGCGGGTTTCCGCCACGGCTGGCAGCTCGACCAGCTTCCGCCCGCCCAAATCCTGCTCTTCCAGCAGCTCAACCACGACAAGCCAAACTTCGACCCGTATCCGTACGCCGATTTCGACAACGTCAACATCTCCGACGGAACCGAACCGTCCGCCGCCGAACCCGCCGAGGCCGCCCGCAGTGACGTGATCGTCGCGTCCTTCCAGGAAGGCATCGCCGTCGACGGCGACCTCGCCGACTGGAATCTCTCCAGCCCGCTGATGATCAGCCGCGAGAGCTCGCGCATGATCAACGGCCACGTCGCCGACGACGCGGACTTGCTCGGCCGGCTCTACGCCAGCTTCGACGACGAACGCTTCTACGTCGCCCTCCACGTGACCGACGACGAACGGTCCGGCCCCTTCTCCGGCGGCGCCTCATGGCAGAACGACGGCGCCGAGCTATGGTTCGACTTCGCCCTCGACAGCACCAGCAACGACATGTTCGCCCAGGAGGACGACTACCAGATCGCCGTCTCCTACTCCACCGACGAGCGGGACAATCCGCCCGCGCCCGCCGTCTATGTCTACCGCAACGGCCACAGCGCCCACGTCTACGCCGCCTCGCAGATCGCCTCGAAACCCACCGACGACGGCTACGTGATCGAATGGGCCGCACCATTCGACGCCCTGATCGGCCTCGACGGCCAACCCGGGGAGGTCATCGGCTTCAATATCTCGCTCTGCGATCAGGACCTGGCCCAGGGCCGCTTCTCGCGACTGCTCTGGATGGGCGACACCGAAGCCGACCCGCGCAACTTCGGCTTTATGACCCTCGGTCCCGTCGAACCGCAGCGGCTAAGCGAAATCATCGAACAGGCCAAAAAGACCCGCCGGGGCCAACCGAAACTCCAAGCCAAAAGCGACGATGCCGATGCGCCCAGAATCGACAAAGCCGACTACAAAGGCCCGCCCCAGTTCCTCAGCGTAGAAACCGACGGCGACCAAATCGGCCGATACGAGAAGTTCGAACTCGACGTGGACCTCGCCGCCGAGTTCGATAACCCCTACGACTACGACGACTTCGTCCTCCAAGCCGAATTCACCGCGCCGAACGGCCAGACGACCACCGTCGACGGGTTCTACACCCAAGCCTACCGAATGAGCCTCGGCTACCGCGGCCGCGACAACACCGATCCGGTCGGCGAACCCTTCTGGCAGGTGCGATTCACGCCCACCCAGCTCGGCGAATACCGCTACGTCCTGATCGCCAACGACCGCCAGGGCCGAACCGCCCGAACCGAACCCGCCGCGTTCACTGCCGTCGCCTCACAGCACCGCGGCTTTCTCCGCGTCAGTCCGCGCGACCCGCGCTACCTCGAATTCGACGACGGCTCGCCGTTCTTCAGCCTCGGCTACGGCAACCACGAATGGAGCGCCAGCCCCTCCGACATCATCAACCACAAGCGCCATCAGAGCCAGCTCGCCTTCTACGGCGGCAACACGCTCAGCGTCAACTTCGACACCCTCGCCGACTCGCCCTTCCAGCTCGAAAGCCAGAACACCGGCCTGCGGAAATACTCGCTGCTCAACGCCTTCAAATTCGACTACGCCCTCGACATGGCCCGCAAACGCGGCATCTATCTCCAGCCGTGCATCATGCAGACCGCCAACGGCTTCGGCAAACACTGGGCCGGCAGCCGGTTCAACAAGGTCAACGGCGGACCGTGCAAAGCGCCGGAAGATATCTTCACCAACGACGAGACCCGCGCCCTGGTCAGGAACCGCCTCCGCTATGCGATCGCCCGCTGGGCCTACTCGCCCAACCTGCTCGCCTGGGAACTCTTCAACGAGGTGAATTACACCGACGGCTTCCAGAAGAACATCCAGACCGTTCGCGACTGGCACCGCGAAATGGCGGCCTGGATCAAGCAGCTCGATCCCAACAAGCACCTGGTCAGCACGTGCTTCGGTTCCGGCGACGCCTGCGAGGACGATGAAATCTGGAAGATGGACCTGATCGACTTCACCATCACCCACGAGTACACCAACGACGCGGCGAGCGTCCGCCAGCGCCAGTGGCGAAAACGCACCTTCGGAAAACCCAACCTCGGCGGCGAGTTCGGCATCGGCTACCCCCTGGTCAACGACGCCTGGCAATTCGACCGCGAGGGCATCTTCCTCCACAACGGAATCTGGACCTGCGCGATGGCCGGCTCCGCGGGCAACATCCTCTTCTGGTGGGACGCCCAATACCACGACCCGCTCGACTGCTACGAACACTTCACCGCGTTCCGCCGCTTCGCCGACGGGATCGATTGGCCCGCCCACCAATTCAAGCCGATCGAACTGCTGGCCAACCAGCAGGCGGGGGAAACCCGGTACTTCGATTTCCAGATCGACGCACAACCCGTCTGGGACAAGCCCGCCGCGGTCAAATACATCCTCGCTCGCGGCATCCTCTGGGCCGTCATCCGCGAGATCGACCAATCGATCACCGACCCGCGCGAGGTCGAAGCCGCCGACCGCTTCAAGACCACCCGCATCCCGGGCACCCTCTTCGGCGCCAACCATCCGCAGTTCCAGCGCGACCTGGTCATCATCGTCGAGACCGACCGCGCATCACAAATGGAGTTTCCGCTGACCGCCGTTGAAACCTGTGGGACGTCAATCGAGGTCCTCATCAACGCCAGAGTCGCCGAGTCGCTCGACCTGCCCGACGCCGACGGCAAGAACAACCCGTACGCCGACGAGCTGGACCGAACGCTCACCGTGCCACTCGCCGCCGGCACGACCACCGTCACCCTCCGCAACACCGGCAGCGGATGGCTCGGACTCGGCGGCCCGGTCGTCCGCAACTTCGCCCGAAGCGCCGTCCTCGAACAGGCTCAGGTCTTCGGCCTTCAGGGCGACGGCCTCTCGATCCTGTGGTTCCACAACCGTCAGAACATCTCCGACCGCCACCTCCGCGACGACCCGTCGCTGACGCCCATCGACAACGTCGCCGTCACGCTCCGAAACGTCGCCGACGGCCGATACACCGTCGAATGGTGGGACACCTACCAAGGCGAAATCTTCAAGACCGAAACGGCCGACACCGCCGGCGGGACGCTCACCCTCGCCCCGCCGACCTTCGAAAAAGACATCGCCTGCAAAATCAAAGGACCCCATACGCCATGACTCATCCACATCGCCAAGCCGTCAGCCCAGTACGCCGCGAGTCCTTCACCCTGATCGAACTCCTCGTCGTCGTCGCCATCATCGCTGTGCTGGTCTCCATACTCCTCCCGGCCCTCTCCGAAGCCAGAGAGCGGGCCAGGGAGGTTGCGTGCGGCAGCAATCTCCGGCAAGTCGCCGTAGCCACCGAAGATTACGCCGTCGACTACAACGATTTCCTCATTCCCGCCTACCAGCAACTGACCTTCTCGACGCCGATCAAGTTCAAGTTTTGCTACGAGTTCATCCTGCCCTACGTCGGTGGAAATCACGCGGTCCTGAGCTGCGCCATGGATCCCCGAATTAAATACTGGAAGACCAGCTACGGGCACAACTACTATCCACTGGGGCATGGACGCTTCAGACGCCGCGGGTCGATCCCCACGCCGGCGCAGATCATGTATATCGCCGACAACAACAACGAGGAGAGTGCTCCCTTTTCGCCCGACTGGGACCAGCACATGCTCTTTCCCGACGGATCCAGGGAAGGCGTAACCCAACGCCACCGCGGCGGACCCAACATGCTCTGGGCCGACGGCCACGTCAGTTGGCTGCACAAGTACGATATCCCGTGGCATGCCTGGGGATACTGGTTTGCCGATGAGGAGTAGTGTGTTCCCTTCGGCGAATACAATCCGATCGCGAGGAAGTTTGCTATGCTTCGTCGAAAAACCCGAACCAGCCGCATAGCGACATGCAGCTTCACCTTGATCGAACTCCTCGTCGTCGTCGCCATCATCGCCGTGCTGGTCTCCATCCTGCTTCCCGCTCTCCAGCAGGCGCGGGATCAGGCCCGCGTCGTCAGTTGCGCCAGCAATCTCCGCGGCATCGTCATCGCCTCGCAGATGTACGGCATCGATAACGCCGAGTATCTCCCGCGGCTGGTCGACGCCCTCAGCGACGTCGGCTACTTCGTCGGCAACTCCCGTGACACCGGGCTCTCAGCCCTGGTCAAGAACGGCTACCTCACCTATCCTCGACCATTCTTCTGTCCCGCCGACACCCTCCGCGCCGCATCAGACAGCAGCGAATACTCCCGCGTCCAGTTCGACTGGGACGCCTTCGGCACCCAGCGATGCTCCTACGCCTATCGCGGATGGACGGACGCCTGGCAATGGTTTGGCATCCAGTGGGACTGTCGACTCGGAAGCCCGCAAGGCCTCGGCCGCTATCCCGTCGCCTTCGTCTCCGACGCCTTCACCACCGACTGGTCCAACTGGATCTACTCCCACAACATGGCGGGCAAGGGCTTCGGTTCGCTCCTCCAAGCCGCCCCCAAAGGCTTCAACGTCGGATTCAACGACGGCCGAATCCGCTGGTTCCCCTTCCGCGCCGGAGAAAAGTCATGGGACGGCGCACCGCTGATCCGCAACTGGAACAACTGGATCGAACCGATCTGGACCCCGTACATGCCCCTGTTCTTCCAGCTCTTCGACGGCTACACCATCTGAACATAACACCGCTCATCTCTCCAATGGATTCGCCCGCCAACTCGCCGCGCCCACGTTCGCCATCGCCGTCAGACCCGGCGGCGCCGACATCACAGCCGGTATCCCGCTGACCACTCCCCACGTCGCCGTTCACACCCCCCTTCCTGACCGTGTCGCCGGCTCACCGCCGATCATCACCCGACCGTACGCCTCGCCCTGATTAACCCCCGCGCAAAAGATCAACCTGATGACTTCGCGCCCGTTTACATAGCCATGCCTGCGCCAATACACGCCAGCCGATCGCGCCGCTGTGTCCACCTCGGCGAACGAACCCTCATCCCGCTCCCTCGAATACACCGCCTCCTCACACGCCGCCCACGTCTGCCCGGGCATGGACGCCCGCTACAATATGTGGCTTTCTCGATTCCCGCGACGATCCGGTCCTCACAATCACCACGTCCGCCCGCGCATCCCCCCCAAGCCCGAGCGGTCCCTACCGTACTGCACCACGCGAATAGCCCGACCTACTGCACCTCCCTTGCTGTCAACCCCGCCCCTGGTTTGTATCCCCGCCCCCGACCCTGTGCAATGCCCCCCTGCTGAGGCCCGTCCACGAACAACGCGCCGCCGACCGCCATAAGACCCGACCCGATCATCGATCCGTCCCCACTCAACCCTTGCTCACCCGCCTCCCAAGCGTTATATTCCACTCTAGCACGATTGTGTAACCTGTCAAGAACAATATACACGATCGTGTAATTATAATCAAATGCTACCTTGGCCCCACAAGGCTGACCCGCTATGCCCGCTGATGCCAACAAACCACCCGCTGACCTGATCCAGCGACTCAAGGAGTTGCGGATCCGCCACTACGGCCCCCGCGGCAAGCGCCGCTTCGCCGCCGCCCTCGGCATCCCCCTGAGCACCTACTGCACCTACGAGACCGATCGCCAACCGCCTCCCGCGCTGCTGGTCAAAGTGGCCGAGCTCACCGGCTGCGACCTGAACTGGCTGCTCACCGGCGATCTCGCCTACCGACGCACCCCCGCCCTTGATCCCGATGAGCAGGCCATCGTCCAGCGCCTCGCCCGCCTGATCGCTGGCCGCCCCGAGGCCCGACAGGCCGTCGAGGCCCTCGCCGACCTCCTCGCCGAAGGCCGCCAGGCTCGCCAGCAGGCCAACCCGCATCCCCAGCCGTCGAACCGCGCTATTCCCGTCATCGGTCGCGCCGCCGCCGGCAAAATCGACTTCTGGCCCAACGTCGTCGATGCCGAAGACCTGCCCGACCTGGCCCACCTGGCCCACCAGGCCTCCGACCGCTCAGCGGGCCACCTCATTCCCTCCGAATGCCTCTCCAGCCCCCTGCCCGAACCGCATCAGGCCGATGTCACCATCGTCGAGCTCGCCGACCCCCTGCAAATGGGCCAATTGCCGGTCGATGGGGTGATTTTGACGAAAAATTCCACGTGGAACCTAAAGTCGGTCGCGGTTCGGATCGATGGGGACAGCATGGCCGACCTGCTGCGGGATGGCGACTATGTGATCGCCGACCCCGAGCAACCCCCGGCCGCAGGGCAGCCGGCCCTCGTCATGGTGGCCGGACAGATCGGAGCAACGTGCAAGGTCTACATCGACGATGGCGATACCGTCCGCTTGGTGTCACACAATGAGGCATACCCCTCCACCATAGTGCGAAAAGACCAAATACGCTTCGCATGGCGGATCCTGGCCGCGGTGCGACGCAAAAAGCCGTAGATCGGCGCGTGTTCCACGTGGAACGCGGGTGCGATCCCCGCCGGTTGGCCTGTTCCACGTGGAACAAGCCCGCCCGCCTCCCGGCTATCGCCCCGCCGCCTGTTCCGCACCCAGCGCATCGAGCAGATCACCCGGCGAATACACCCCCGCCAGCAGAACCGGTGCCTTGCCCGGCACAAACACCACGGTAAACGGGATCCCCGTCTGCCCCGTCCACTCCAGCAGCTTCTCAGCCGCCATCTCCTGGGCCGACGGGTCCGCCCGCAGCAACATCACCTCCCCCTCGCCCAGCGCCTCGATCACCCGCCCATTGCGAAACACCCGATACTCCACCGTCTTGCAGTTTACGCACCAGTCGGCGGTGAACTTCACCAGATACGGCTTGCCCGACCCCTCAGCCGCCTCCAACGCCGCCGAATCGAACTCCCGCCACCCCAGTCGCTCCTCCTGTGGCCCCAGCATCCACGCCCCAGCCGCCACCAACACCCCGATCGCCGCCAGCTTCCACGCCCGAGCCGCCCAATCGCTCCGCGCCAGCCACAGCTTGCCCCACAGCCAGATCACAAACGAAAACAGCAGAATATAGAACAAAACCGCCAGAATCCGCTCCTCCGGCAGGGCGGTCACCAAAAACGCCGCCACCGCCAGCAGCAAAAACCCCATCGCCTGCTTGAAGATCTCCGACCACCGACCAGCCGCGGGAATCCCCCCGACGAGCGCCGGCCGGCTCGCCAGCAGCACGTACGGCAACCCCATCCCCACCCCGATCATCAAGAACGTCAGCAACGTCAGCGGCACCGACTGCGTCTGAGCCCACGCGATAGCCGCCCCCAGAATGCCAAAGCTGCACGGCGTCGAGAGCACCCCAGCCAGCACGCCCATACCCAACGCCCCGACAAATGCCCCCGCCCGAGGATGCAGCCCCGCCACGAAGTTTGGCACGCGGATTTCAAACACATCAAACATCCCCAGCGCCAAGCCGACCAGCAGTAGGGCGGTCCCGATTAGAAACGTTGGACTGTAGAACTGCTGACCCCACACGAACGCCTGCTGCAGCATCACCGCGACCACCCCGATCGCCAGGAAAAACAGCAATATCCCGCCGCTGAACGACAGCGCCAGCCAAAACGCCGACCGCTCGTGCTGCTGGGCGTCCTTGACCAACTGCAGCACCTTCAGCGGGATCACCGGCAACACGCACGGCATGATGTTCAGGATCAACCCCGCCAAGAGGGCGATCAGCAACGGAACAAACGCCGGCAGTGCCTGAAGATCGACATCCCAGCCGAAGATCGCCACGCGACTGCCAAACCCCACCGGTGAAGGGCCTTGTCCGTCCAGCTCCACCGAAACCATCGTCATCGGTACGCCCGTATCCCCTGAAACACCACCTACTACGTCCGTAGTAGATATCGTCACTGTCCCGGCCAGTTCCCGGTTCCGCACCGGCAGATAACAGCGGTCCTTTGTGCATGCCTGGTACGTGACCTTCACCGAGACCGCGTGTTCCCCAGCCGTGGCGTCGCCCTTGACCCTGCCCCCCAACCGCAGCGTCACCGCCCCTGTCTCCGGATCGGGCTCCAACACCGCCAATTCCTGCTCCATGAACTCCATCATCGCCACCGGCGGGAACTCCGGCGCCTTCGACCAGTCGACCGGCCCCGGCTGCGAGACCGCCAGTGCCGTGGCGATGTACGGCCGGTCGATCTGCGGACCGTACAGATGCAGCCCCGGCCCAAGCGGCACTCTCACCTCCAGCACAACCGCCTGCCCGGGACTCACCACCGGCGGAACGACCGACACCGACGGCTCACCCGCCTGAGCCATCGCCACCGAAGTAGCCAAACCCGCCGCTATCAGCATCACCAATACGCAGACGAACTGCCGCATCGACCGGACCTCCCGTGGAAAAGCCTACAGTAATTCTAAGCGGACCACCCCCGCCAGTCCTGTCCTTTTCCCCACCATCGCCGCAACGCACGTGGCGACCCACTGCACCCAGCCTACTCCTCAGCCGCCGGGCCACTCGCCGGAGCCGTGGTCGGCGATCCCACCGCCACCTCCAGCAGCACCACCACCTGCCCCTCGTCGCTCGGCTGACTCGCCGCAACCTCCACGCCCCGCGTTGTCGTCAACGCCGGACGGCTTGAAACCGAAGGTGCCGCCGCTATGCCCGCATAAGTAGTTGTGGATACAGCACTTACTATCGCTTCCCGTCCCGCACCCGCCGATCGGAGCTGATCCATCACCTGCTCCAGGTCCGTCAGCCGCTCCGGGGCCAGCGATACGAGCAGCGCCGTGCGATGACGCCGCTCCAGACCCTCCGGTCGCGGCAGCAGCGCATACACCTGCCTCGCCGCTGGGCCGCTGGTCGTCATCTCTCCCGGTGCCACGCGCTCCAGGCCAAGCCCGTCCAGCGTCGAAGCCAGATGATCGCGGGCATACATCCACGAAGCCGTATCCGGCACCCGCACCGAAATCACCCGATCCGCCACCGGCAGCTCCGCCGGTGAAACGTCCTGTGGCTCCGCAACGGGCGTCGCCGGCTGCGTCGCAGCCACCGCGCCCCAAACCGTCGCGATCCCGATTGTCACTTCCTGAGTCGTCGGGGCTCCGGCGAAGGACCCCAAGCGCAATTCGTCTTTCCTCATTAACTCCGTAACCCCCTCTGTGTCTTGCACTTCCAGCTCCGATGGAATCGGCTCGCCGTCCAACGGCCCGTTCCCGTCCACATCCTCGCCCATCGCCAAAGGGGCCCTCGGCACCGGTTCGCTCGGCCCGTCAGCCGGTAATGCCCAATGAACCTCGCTGTCCTTCTTATCCTCCACCGCCGCCATCGGCGGCCCTACCCGCTCTTCAACAACCGCCAGCTTCCTGGCCTCACTCTCCTGCTCGCCTTCCTGCGCAGCGATCGGCCCTCCGCGATGAAAACTCGGCGACCACGCCCCGCTTTGGATCAGCAGCACCGATGCCGAAACGATCAGCACCAGGATCGCCGCCGCCGCCAAGGCCTTGACGAACCGCATCGGCCGCGACGGCGCCGGAGCGGCCAGGGCATCGAGCCCCGAAAGCAACTGGTCACGCTCCACCTGGGCCATCAGCCCATCGGCGATGTCCACCGGTGGGCTCACCTTCCGCGACATCGCCTCGCGAATCGCCTCGTAGTGCTCCAGCTTCCGCTGGCACTCCGGGCACCCAGCCAGATGCTCCTCGACCCGCCGAATGTCCTCCGGCTCAAGCTGCCGGTCGAAATACGCCGAAACCAGCTCAGCCAGCTCGTCGCACGCGTTGTGTTCGTGATCCGCCATCATCGGCCTTCTTCGACGTAAGGGGCCAAAACGCTCCGAAGGGCCTCTCTCGCCCGGAAAACCCGGCTCTTAACCGTCCCTTCTGATATTTTTAAAGTTTCAGCAATGTCGCGATAGCTCATCTGTTCCACTTCCCGCAGCACCAGCGTCTCCCGCAGGTGCGGGTCGAGCGCCTCGATGCCCTGCTGAATGATTTCCGCGGTCTCCCGATTCTCAAGTCGCGCCCCCGGATTCTGCGCCCGGGCCATCTGAGCGGCCTGCGAGTGCTTCAGCAGGTCGTGGGCCTGGGCCGCCACGTGACGCGTCTCCCGCCGCGCACGGTCGTGCATGTCCCGGCTCAGATTAATCATGATCCGCACCATCCAGGTATAAAACCGCGAACGGCGCTGAAACTGCCCGATCCCCTTGAGGGCCCGCAGAAACGTCTCCTGGGTCAACTCCGCTGCGTCGTCGTGTGACCCGCAAAGCCGGTAGCCGAGGTTATAGAGCCGGTCCTGGTAGAATCCGATCAACGAACCGAAGGCGGAGAGCTGGCCCGCCTGGGCCGCCGCAATCAGCTCGGCTTCGTTCGGTTGCACATCCCGCGGGTCGGACACTTTGCGAAAAGCTCCTTCTCCGACAGTTTAGACCAGCCGCAGCCACGAAAGTTCCCACCCATTCTAGCAATCCGCACCCCGCCTGAGAAGGGCGCTCAGAAATCCGGTTCCCCGGCCTCGGCCGCAGGGATCGCGGTGGCCCAGCGGAGCGGCGCCCGATAACGCAGTTCGCATCCGACACAGCACCGGCGCTCGCCAGTGCAAACGGTGATCTATCGAGCAGTGATCAGGTGCGGCACGAGCGGTTTGAGGCTCAGCGTCGCACCGGCCAGCGGCGTTCCTTCGACCAACTCGACCAACGGCTGACCAAAGATTCGACCGAAGCTGACTTCGACCGGCTCGGCGTTGAAGTTCATCAGATAGACCACCCGCTGCCCGGCCACCTCCGCCTCCCGCACCTCGACGCCCGCCGCCGGACCGCCGTTGCCGTCCCGCAGCCGCAGCGCGCCGCGCTTGACTCCAACCTCGTCGATCAGCGCATCGAAGTAGTTCATCCAGGCGACATCGGAAAGGTAGTTCGCCACGTAGTGTACCGCGCCTTTCCCGAAAGACGACCGGCCATCGGCCGCGCGATCCGCCACCAAATCAGCGGTATCCAACTCCCGGCCGTAAGGATCCTGCGTCGCCGAGTCGGCGGTGAGCACCAGCCGCCCGCCGTCGCGGACAAACCGCCGGATCACATCCAGCGTGTCCGGATCGATCCACGGCGAACCGTGCACCACCAGCAGCTTGTAGCCGCTCAGCTTGCCCGCCCGGATCTGATCCTCGGTCACGAAATCAATCGGCGGCGTGTTCAGCCAGTAGAGCCCCTGGTAGGGGGGCAGAAGCATGTTCCACTGCCCCGGCCGATGGATCATCGCCGTGCGGCTGTAGAGAATGGCGACCTCCCCCTTTTCCGTGGCCACCGCGGCGACGTATTCTGCCAGCCTTCGCAGATCGAGCGCCGCCGTCGAGCAGGCGTGCACGCGGTTGGCGTGCTCGTCGATTCCATTGGCATTCGCCGCGTTGTACCCGTCGCGCCACCAGATCCACTGCAGGAACCCGCCCACTCCGTGCGTCGCGCCCAGCCAGTAGCAGGCCTTGATGTAGTCGCCGTCCATGTGTCCCCAATGGCCCAGCGGGATGGTGTGAAATTCGGTCTCCACGCCCGGCACGTCCGGCTTCATCGACCGCTGCAGATCGTACTGCGGCACGCCGCGCCAGAGGGTCAGCGCGGGCGAGCCCGCGTTCGGCCGCAGCACGGTGTCATACTCAAAAAGGTCCAGTACGCGCCCCAGCTCTTCCCGATCGACGCCGCACATGCAGTAGTCGTGCGAATCCAGCAGCGGGTTCATCACCTTCGAGTGGATCCAGCTTCGCCCATCCGTCTTGCGGATCTGATCGGCGCACCAGCCGAGGATCTCGGGCAGACGCCGGAGGTTCTCGCGGTTGTATTCGTACCACAGCCCCTGGCTCACCGACCGGTCGCGCGGAGCGGTGATCGCCTCGAACGAGGTGTAGTCGGTGCTCCACGCCGCGTTGAGCGCATCGATCGTGCCGAACCTGTCTCGCATGGCCTCGCGGAATCGCGCTTCGCCCCGCGAGCACCAGCAGTAGCCGTAGGTCACCTCATTGAACAGCATGTAGTTGGTCTGAGCCGGGAACTGGCGCAGCTCGCGGCCGACGGTCTGGAAGTAGCGCGAGAGCACCTCGCGATGCGCCGGATCGTCGAGGTCGAACGCAAAGCCGGCTGCGCATCCCGGATCGTGCCGCTCGGGCCCGGTGGTCGTCGTGCCCCACCAGTGGAACAGGCCGTAGACCGCGATGCTCAGCTCCGTCGCCCGGCGGTACGCCGCGGGCGCCGACGCGTAGCGCATGAAGCCGTCCGCCCACTGTTCCGGCGGCACGCCGTCGGTGATGTCCTTGACGTTGGGCAGGTTCGCCAGGTTCCACCAGTTAAAGCCGTAGTCGGCGATGACCTTCAGTTCGTCGGCGGTCGTGCCCATCTCGCCAAAGAGCGATCCGACCAGAAACACCGGACCGTGCCGGTCGCGAAAGCAGCCGCCCGAAGCCGTGAGCGTCTCCAGGTCGAGTTGGCGGACCACCTTGGCCCGCGAAGGATCGGCCAGCAGTCTCTCGACCTCATCCAGCGCCTTCGTCAGTTCGGCCAGCACGTAATCGGCGTTCTCATTCGCCCGGTTCCAGAACAGCACCTTGACCGGCCCAACGATCCGCTCGGGCTCAGCCGGCGGCATGGTGTCCGGAATCGGATTGTAATGCCGCTCGCGAATCGTCAAGTCGTGCTCGATCCACGGCAGAAAGTGATCGGCCAGATTCCGCACCGCCGTCAGGTACGGCGCGGGGATCGACCGGTCCCCGCACTGCTTGATCCGCTCAGCCAGACGGTCCCTCGCCTCAACGATCCGC
>JAAYCJ010000215.1 GCA_012729815.1 Phycisphaerae bacterium
AGCCGGTCATCCTGGAGGACCGCCTGTCCCGTCCGGATCGCCAGATCGGGCCGTTCCACCAGAAGGTAGAGCCTCATCAAGCCGAGAGCCTGCACCATCGGGAGCTTGGCGAAGTCGTACGTGCTCAACACGGCCAGATAGTCCCGAACGCTCACCGGCTCAGCACGCCAGTCGGCGAGGTTGGGACCGACGTAGACCTTCGCCTTGGTCTCGGCTGAGCGAAGTCCCGCCCGAATTCTCAAGGTCACATCAAAGATGCCCTGATTTAGGTAGACATGCCTGACCTTCTGGCCTTCGAGGGTCTGGCCGTCGCCGAAGTCCCAGATGTACTCGACCTTCCGCTGCCGCTCCGGCGCCACCGCTTGGAATTCGTAGAGGTAGATCTCCCAACTGTCGACGACCGCGAACGACTCTTGGCGGTAGGCGAAATCGGCCACAAAGGAGCGTCCCTGCATCTCAACCCGCCCCACCTCGGTCGAGGCCGTCGGCAAAAAGTCGTTGGGCGAGATCACATGGATGTAGCGTGCCGCCGGCGGGCCCCACGCCGCCACCGCCCCGCCCTGGTTGCTCAGGTTCACGTGGTAGAGCTTCAGCTCGTGGACGCCGGCGTCCAGGTCGATCGTTCCCTGATGCCGGACATCGCCGACCCAGCCGTGGCGACCGGGCCAGGCGACCACCTCCTTGCCGTCGATCCGCAGCACGCTCGCATCGTTGGTGCTGATGGCGAACCGATACGCGCCGGGACTGCGGCACAAGAGGTAGCCGGTGTACAGGTTGCAGGTCTGGTTCTGCGGGCCCAGGATGTTTCGAGGAACGGAGATCGTAGGCAGAAACGTTCGGCCGACCAGGTCGCCCGCCTTCTGCTCGACCGTCTCGACGATGGCCGCCGGCGTGTTGATGGCGCCGCTCTTGTACGTCCAGGTCTCCAGAAGCAGCCCGGTGGTCGGTCGCCAATCGTGCTCTTCCTTCGCCGCCTGCGGATTGCCGTAGTAGAGGTAGTATCGCTGCGTACCGCTCCCGCTGACCGGAAAGGCCACTCGCGCCAGATCGCCCGGTCCGATGCCCAGGATCATCAGCGGTCGTGGGCGATTGTCGGGCCCGACGATGCGCAGGTCCCCGCCATCGGGTTTAGCATGGCCGAAGGTCACCACCGAGACGGCTGCCGCCTGACGGTCGTCGCGCAGCTTGAGTTCCGTGAACGGCTCGGAATTCGCCTGGACGAGGATTTCACGGCGAAAAGACCAGCGGCGGTTCCACCACGATTGATCGGCCATCGCGGACGAAGGAATCAGCACCACCATCGCCGCTGCGAACCATTTGCCGATTGTCCCGGGCCGGTTTGCCATGCTATATTTATCTTATTCCCCGTGACACTTAAGACAACGGAAAATGAACGAGATCAAAGCGGTCATATTCGATCTGGACGGCACGCTGATCAGCCTGGAGGTTGATTTCAACGACCTGCGCCGGCGGCTCGGGATACAACATGGGCCGGTGTGGGAGGCCATTCTGGAGATGGAGGGCGAGGACCGCTGCCAAGCTGAGCGGTTGCTGCTCGATACCGAACTGGCCGGGGCGCAGCGGTGCCGGGTCATGCCCGGGGCCAGGGAGCTTCTGGCCCAACTCGACGCGGTGGATATCCCCTGCGGCATCCTGACCCGCAACTGCCGAGAGGCGGTGCGGATCGTTTCGGATCGTCACGGGTTCACCGTCGAAGCCGTTCTGGCCCGCGGCGATGCCCAGATGAAACCCAAGCCGGACGGCGTGATCGAACTGGCCCGCCGGCTCGACGTTCCGCCGCACAACGCCCTGGTCGTGGGCGACTACCTCTTCGACGTCGAAGCCGGCCGTCGCGCCGGTTCGACCACCGCCCTGTTCATCGAGGACCGCCCAACCCCCGACTACGCCCATATCGCCGACTACGTGATCCGCGACCTGCTGGAGGTGGTCCAGATTATCGCCCGTCACAACGGCCATGGGACAAAGGATGCCTGATCGCCATGAACTGGATGACCACCGACGACGATCGCGAGTGCTTTGACAGATACCTCAATGATTTCGTACCCGACCGCGTCTACGACGTGCACGCCCACCTCTGGCGGAGACAGGACTGGGGCGACGATCCGCCGCTGATCGTCCAAGCGGCGCCGGTTGAGGTCGGCCTCGACGTGTATCGCAAGGCCATCGGCTGGATCCTGCCCGATCGTAAAGTCCACGGCCTGCATTTCGCCTTCCCAGCCGTCTTTCCCACCGACACCGCCAGCCAGAACCGATGGGTCGCCGAGCAGATTCGCCGCGATCCGCTGGCCCGCGGCCAGTACTTCGTGCGGCCGGACGACGATCCGGACTTCACCGCGGCGGAGGTCAAACGTCTTGGCCTGCGCGGCTTTAAGGTCTTCACCGGCTTTCTGAACCGCCCGGACAAGGAGAACGCCGAGATTCCCGAGTACTTTCCGGAATGGATCGCCCGGCTGGCCGATCGTGAGGGCTGGACGGTCACACTGCATCAGCACCGCTCGCGGAGTTTGGCCGATCCGTCGAATATCCACTGGATCAACCACTACTGCCGCAACTATCCGAACATGCGGCTGATCCTCGACCACTGCGCCCGCGGCTTTAACCCATATCACCTGATCGAGGGGCTGCGGCGTCTGGAGCGCCATCCCAACCTGTACGTGGACACCTCCGTCGCGTGCAATCCGCTGGCGGTGATCGCGTGCCTGCAGTTCTTCGGCGCCAAAAACGTCCTCTACGCCTCGGACTTCTTCTGTTCCCACCTTCGCGGCACGAACTTCCCGGTCGGCGACTCGTTCATGTGGCTGGACGAGGATGCGCCGATCTGGGACGGTGTGGCGTACGGACGGCGGCCGGTGCTCATCGGCTTGGAGAACCTGCGGGCGGTGCGCTGCGCGTTCGAGGTCCTGCGGCTCTCCGATCGCGACGTCGAGGATTACTTCTGGAACAACGCCGCCGAATTGCTGGGAGTCCAGGGTTAGTGCCGGCAACTCACGGCCGGTCGAACCGCACCGCGTTCGGCGGATCGCCGGCCATGGAACTGACCCGCGTGCCGAACTCACGATCCAGCATGGCGCGGTCGCCGATGTGCTTGAGGACATTCCATCGCGCCCGGCGCACCGGGGCCTCGCCCATCTCCCAGACGTCGACCGAATCCGCCCCCTGCCGGTACAGGTCATGGGCTTCGCGGAGGATCCGCCAGGCGTCGATCTCGCCGAACGGCACCAGGTCCGTCCGGCCCTCGCCGACGTCGGTGAAGTACACGCTCCAGTCGTAGCCGCGCGGCAACACAGCCGGGTGATACTGCCCGATGGACGGGGCCAGTTCGATGCGGCGGCGGGCCTCGCCGAGCTCTTCGTAAACGTGGTCCAGGAACATCGGCCGATAGTCGCGGCGAAACGACGGCGCGATCACGTCGACCAGCCCCTCCTGGGCCCAGCGCCGAATGTCGAAGCCGTACAGGAAGTTCGCCGGAGTCGTCCGGGCGCCGAACTCCTTGCCGGCCAGAATGCTCCAGTCGCCCGAGACTTGAACGGCGATCTTGATCTCGCGGCCGACCTGCCGGCCGATCGCGTTGGTCTGCTCGCGGAAACGCCGCATGAACGCGGTCAGATGATCGCAGCGAAACCGGTACCACTCCGGCGGCGGCTGGTCGCCGGCACAAGGGTCGATGCCGTATTGCTCGCGAAACTGGGCGACTGCGTGGGGGGCGAAATCCCAGAGCACGTCGGCCTCGCACATGAGATTCAGATGAATGCCCGGCGGCCCCTTGCGGGCGACCTCAGCCAGCAAATCGAGCTTGTACTGCTCCCAGCCGGGATGAAAGTGGCTGAACCAGTGGCTGCACACCTGCCCGCGGCGGTCCACGTGCCGCCATTCGGCATGCGCGTCGGTGATGGGCGAGTTGAAGTCGTAGCCGAAACCGCCCGCGTAGTCGGCGGGGTAGTCCTGCTGAATGCGGAACGACGGCCACAACTCCATGCCGTTCTCGTCGGCGAAGCGGATCAGCACGTCCAGCGGATCGTAGCCCTGCTCTTCGGCCGCCAGAAAGGCCAGCCGGCAGCGGCGATTGACATCCGAGTTCAGTCTCTCCGGCGGCTGATCCTGCCCGAGGTAGTAGCCCACCTTACTCAGCCACAGTACCCGCATGGTCGTGCACGTGCAGCCGAAGTGCAGCCGCTTGAAATCACTGCCCGCAAACCCCGCAATCATGGCCCGCACTTCATCCGGGCTCGTCGGACAATTGGCCCCGATGGCCTCATGGCCGTCGATCACCGCGCCCGCCGTCCGCGTCGGAGAGTTCTGGATCTCCCGGAGCCGCCGCTGCGCCTCCGCCTCCGAAATCTTCACCAGCCGAACGTAGGCGATCTGCGACCGGTGCGACGTCCAGCGCCGCTCGAAACCCGGCATCGGCAGAATCTCGAGCGACCGGCCGGTCAGGTCGGCGATCTTCCAGAACGCCTCTTCACCGCTCCCGCCGTCCCAGTCCCACCGCACCGTGGTTTCCACCCAGTCGAACCACGGCTCGCCCGAGAGCCGCACGCGGACCCCGGAATCACCCCAGAAACCCAGGTGAATCTCATGCCACCCCCCTGCTGACGTCGGCACCGTAACCGGTGTGCCGTGTCCTTCAGCCAAACGGAGCATCCAGCCCTCGCGGCCGTTGCGAACGTACGGCACGAACTCCAGCCCGTCACGCCCCTGCCCAACCGTCCGAAAGTCCGCAATCCACGTTTCCGACTGCGCCATGGGCCACTCTCCGCCGGTGGATATCGTGCCGACCGGACCGCCGGTCGGCGTGAGGTTCAGAGAATACCGTCAGCATGGTGCGGTGTCCACCCCGAAGAATCATCCACACAGGTCGGGTGGAGGCAGCAGGGCGGATCGCGATGCGGCCCTTGGCGAGGCTTCCGATGGAAAGCGGCGAGAAGAGACAGGTCACGATCCGTCCCGAACAGATACGTCGGCGGCCATCAGGAGCAGACGACCGCCGACGAGCCTTCCGCCGGCGCTACGCTTTCCAGCGTCGGCAACCGCTCGATGTTGACAGAATTACACCGTTTGCACCGCAACGCGGTCCGCCCGATCAACTCCATCCAGTGGAAGGTCATCTCCCGCCGACAGTCCCAGCACCACATGGTGGCCGTTTCGTTCTCGCGTGGTCTGGTGCGCATCGTTCTGTTACCTCTGTTTTCGGCTTCGGTACAGGACTTTGACGTGATAACGACATTCTATCACAGGATCGGGCCAGAGCATTGTTAGGATTGTATTAGGGGCGGGCTTGTGCCGTCAGGACGCCTCGCCGCGTCACGGCGAGAACTGAAAACAAACCGGAGCCCCGACGTGCATCGGGACTCCGGTGATCGCCTTTCCCGCTCAATGCGACGCAGGCGATATCGCCAATGCAGCAATGACCGTCACTCGCCGAACGCGCTCTTTTCGGCGATCCGCTCGATCGAACCCTCATCCGCCATGGTTTGGACGGCCTTCATGACCTCCCGCGCCAGATTCACCGACTGCGCGTTCTGGTCGTGCGCGTCGCTGATCTGGCTCACCACGTCGCCAAAGGTCCTGATAAACCGTTCGATGTACGGGCCGATCTTCTCAGCCTCTTCGTGCGAATTGATCGCAAGGCCCTTGACCTCATTGGCCACCACGGCGAACCCACGCCCGGCTTCTCCGGCATGCGCCGCTTCGATCGACGCGTTCAGCGCCAGCAGATTGGTCTGGAACGCGATGTCCGAGATCGCCCGGGCGATCGGCTGAAGTTCCGCCGTGGTCGCCGCCAGTTCGTCGGCCTGCTGTCGCAACGTCGAGAAGGCCTCCTGCTGGGTCTCAGCCGTATGGACGACCTTCATGATCTGCTCGACCGAGGTTTCGGCCAGTTCCTTGTTCCGCTGCTGGAATTCCTTGACCAGCGCCAAGCGGTAGTGCTGGCAGTTCTCGGGCTTGTTCAGCCCGTTGTGGATCGCCACCGCCATTCGCTCGCACGTGCCGTAGCCGCAGGCCGAACAGTCCAGAAAGTCGGCCTTCTCGTATTTCCGCATCCTGCGGTAGATCGCCTGCTTCTGCTGCTCAGTCGGAAACGCGTACCGCCGGTTGCTCGAAAGGTTCAGATACGACCGGTCGTACAGGCCCGGCTCCCAGTGCTTCATGATGTTCCTGACGACTCGCTTCTGGAGATGTTTGTCGGATTGGGCGAACTTGCCCGCGTATCGCGCACGCATCTCCTCGTTTCGCCGCTCGATGAGCCATTCGACTTCGTCCGGGCTTTTCTCGGCCGAATTCGTGCCCGTCCCACCGTTGCACCCCATATCGCAGTTGAGGCAATCCACCAGTTTCGGGGCCGTGCCTTGACGGATCATCTCCGGTAGCTTGCGCAGGTAGTCGTAGATGACGTGCGGGCCCTCGATCTTCCGCGTGATGCCGCGAACGTCCTTGGACCATCGCTCAGCCGTTCGCATCAGGCCGCCCGGCGTGCTGAACAGCACCGCCCGCTCGGAGGGAGGATTGTCGAACTCCTCTTCCGGATAGTCCGCCAGACGTACGCCTCGATTCTTGAAGTACTCCGTCAGCCGGGAATACGTGACGTTGTAATCGCCGTAGCCCGTCTCGTCGAACTCCCGCCGCTTGGCGATGCACGGACTGAGCACCACGAACCGATGGTCGCGATACTTCTTGTAGTACCGACGGACCATTTTCATCGTGTGGACCATCGGGCTGTCAGCCGGGGCCAGGTGTTCCAGCAATTCCGGCTGATAGACCTGCATGTAAGTGACCAGCGCCGGACACGGCTGGGCGATGACGCACTTGGGGCTGTTGGCCTTGATATGCTGAAGATAGCTCTGGACCGTCAACTCGGCGCCGAAGCTGACGTCGAAGACGGCTGAGACGCCCTCGGCCTTGAGCCAGCCGTTGAGGTTCTGGTACTCGCCCGGAAAGTTGGCGGCAACCGCTGGGGCGACGATCGCCACCATCGGCACGCCACGCCGCAGATCCGAGAGAAAAGCCTCCAGATCGTCGACGGGCTGCCGCGCCCCGTGTTTGCAGACCCGGATGCAGCTGCCGCATCCAATGCAGAGATTGTCGTTGATCGTCACGTGATCTCCGCTGCCGTCATTGCAGAGTTTTACCGGACAGGCGCTGATGCAGGCATGACAATTCACGCATTTGTCTGCGCGCACCTCGACCACCTTGGCAAGCGATAGCTGACCCATGTCATTCTCCCACTGCTATAAAGGCGCTGCCCACGGATGCACTGGATGTATCGAAAAGAAACCGAAGGCACTTTAGAAATATTGCCGGCAATCACAATTCCGCGCCGCGCCATCCCCTCATAACCATAGCTACGCCAACGCCTTGTGCGGCCTTGGTTTCAGGGCGATGGAAGGGTAATCCATGCGGACGGACGGGACCGAAACCGTGGAACCAATGGCCCGGTTGGACTCGAACCGGGGGAGCACGGTTCGGACGTAAACGGCGTCACAGCAAGGGACTTACGGCAAAACGGCGAGCCGGGCGACGCGGCGGGGCTGGTCCCGCTGGACGACTGGCATGTGGTCCAGCAGATCGAGTTGGTCGAGCGTCCCTTCGAGATCACCGAGCACCGGGCGCGGAAGTATCTGGACCAGCGCACGGGCCGGATGGTGCTCGCCCCGCTGCCGCCGGAAGTGGCCGCCGGCGGGTTGGTGGGGTCGAAGCTCTCGGCGTTGATCGCGTATCAGAAGTCGGCGTGCCATATGTCGTACGCCACGGTCCAGACGTTTCTCAAGGATGTCTTGGGCCTGTCGCTGAGCACCGGTCAATTGGCCAGGGTGATCCAGAAGGCCTCGGCGGCCCTGACCGGGCCGTACGACGAACTGGCGGGGGCGTTGGCGAAGCAGGCGTATCTGGGGATCGACGAGACGGGCCACCCGGAGAACGGGGCGAACCTCTGGACCTGGTGCTTCCGGGCCGATGGCTTTGCCGTGTTTCGCATCGATCCCTCGCGGGGTTCGG
>JAAYCJ010000216.1 GCA_012729815.1 Phycisphaerae bacterium
CACCTCGGGGAGGGTTCACGGATCGATACGGTCCTTCATGCGGTAGCTTTTACCTTCGATGATAATGGTCTCGGCGTGGTGCAGGACGCGGTCGAGGATGGCCGAGGTCAGGGTGCTGTCGTTGTTGAACATCGAGGGCCAGTGCTTGTAGGCCTTGTTGGTGGTCAGCACGATGGCCCCGCGTTCGTACCGATGGCTGATGATCTGGAAGAGCAGGTCGGCCCCGTGCTTGTCGATGGGCAGATACCCTAGTTCATCGATAATCAATAGATCCGGGCGGGTGTATTCCCTGAGTTTCTGAACCAGACGCCCGGCTTTCTGGGCGGCCGCGAGGCTGTTGATGATGTCGATGGCAGTGGCGAAACGGACCCGCGGACCCGCCTGACAAGCGGCCCAGCCCAGAGCGATCGCCAGATGCGTTTTTCCCAGGCCCACCCCACCGATCAGGATCGCGTTGGCTTTATCCTCGATGAACTTGAGGCGGAAGAGGTTCTGGACCGCCAGCCGATTGATCTTCGTCGGCCAGGTGAAGTCGAACTGCTGGAGAGTCTTGAGCACGGGGAAGCCGGCGTTTCGGATGCGCCGCTGGCGGGCCTGGTCCTGACGCAGGGTGGCCTCACCCTCGATCAGACGGGCGAGGAAGTCCACGTGAGACCACTGCTGGGCCCCGGCCTGCTGGGCCAGTTCCTCGAAGTGTTCCAGGATAAACGGCAGTTTGAGCAACTGGAGTTGCCGACGCAGGTCATCCGGCGTCGCTTGGGCGGTCTTGCGGCGATTCATGGGTTTCTCCGGGGATAGGGGTTTCGGAGGTCTCGTAGAGTTCCAGGTTGGGTTCGGGAAGCTCCAGCTCCAGCAGGTCCTGTCGGCGGGTCAGGTGCAGGGCGCCGGGTTCCGGCAGGATCCGTTGCTGCTGTTCGAGCAGGTTGGCGATGTATTCGCCGCTGAACGCCTGGAACTCCAGGGCGTCCTCGATGGCCCGGGCGGTTCTCTCCGCCCCGTAGATTTCGGCCAGGGCGACGATCTGGCGGACGTGATGCAGGACGTTGAGCCGCCGCTCGGCCAGACCCTGGTAAAACCCTTCCGCCCGGGGCGTCAGCGACAGCAGGCGTTGCAGCAACTTCTGATCACGCGCTCGGCGGCGTTGCTGGAGCAGCGCCCGGGGGTGATCGGGATGCTCGAAGTCCCGTCGGCGGTCGTAGCTGCGGACGTGCCGAGCGATGAGCCGGTCCTGATGGTACAGGCACAGATGGTCGGGGTAGAGCTTGAGGGTCAATGCCGCTCCGGCATATTCGGCGGGCACCGAGTAGGTGTTGGTGTCCACGGTCACCCGGAACTGACGGCTGGCCCGCACCGGACGGAGGACGCCGACATCGTACGGCTGGATCGGTAGGGGCCGGAGTTGGGGCTTTTCCACCAGGAACAGTTCGGCCGGCGGTCGTTTGGTGCGGCCGTGGATACGCACGTTGGCCACCGTGTCCAGCCACTGGCGGGCCGCCGGGTTGACCAGGGCGAAGTCGCTCAGTTCCAACCCGGCCAGGAAGTTTTTTTTGATGTACCCCACGGCATTTTCCACCCGACCCTTCTCATGGGCCTGGCCGACCCCGCAGGGGCGGACGGTAAAACCGAAGTGATCGGCGAAGTCCTTATAGCGCGGATTCAGCACCGGCGTCTGGCCCAACGCATGCCGCAACACCGCGGAACGTAAGTTGTCCACCATGACCCGCTCGGGAACCCCGCCGAAGAAGGCGAAGGCATTGGCGTGGCTGGCCAGGAAGTATTCCATGGTCTCGCTGACCGTGAACTCGACGTAGAGCATCCGACTGTAGCACAGGACCATCACGAAGAAGCTCATCCGCCGGCGGGTGTTGCCCACGCTGATCGATCCGAACTGGCCCCAGTCCACCTGGGCGCATTCGCCGGGCGCGAAGGAAAGGGTCAGGAAGGCCGGGGTCCGGGGCGGACGGATCCGGCGGACATAATCCTTGACGATGGTGATCCCCCCGGCGTA
>JAAYCJ010000217.1 GCA_012729815.1 Phycisphaerae bacterium
AAAAAGCGCCTGACAGTCGCCTGCCCACAGACACCCACGCCAAAGGGTCCACAGAGACAGGACGTGCCAGGCGCTCTGGATGCGTACCCCGTGCGCCGGCTGATTCTAACCCCGTCGTCTCCGTTTTATCAACCGTGAGGTTGTTGGCGTTTGTCTGTGGGACAACAGGGCAAAAAAACATCTTGTTTTGTCAGCAGATCGCTGCCGCCGTCGCGGTGACGGGCGGCCATCATCCCTGGTACGGGCACCGGGAAAGATGTGCTGAATGGAGTCTCAGCTCGAATAGGCGGGAGCTTTAGTTTCTGTGCTCGGAACCGACCAAGGAACTGCTATCGTCTCCGGAAGACCAAGAAAGCCATTGCCTTGACCGGAGCCGATCGCTACACTTGGCATATAAACTATAACCTCTTGCGTTCAAGTGTCTTGACACGGTGTAAAGCTACATCAAACACGACAATGTGGCTTTACAGGGCGTTTTGGGAGTCGCGGCCATGAGCAGGAATGCGCGTTCGCTGGAGACGGACAAGTTCGGGGAGCAGATACGCCGGCTGAGGCTTTCGAAGCACATGTCGCTGGGCGATCTGGCGGCGGCGGTGGATACCTCCCGGAGCTTCCTTTCGCAGATCGAACAGGGCAAGACCCTGCCGTCGCTGGGGACTCTCAAGGCGATCGCAGCCGCGCTGGACGTGACGGTCGGCTCGCTGATCGACGAACCGGCGACCGAAATTCAGGAGCCGGTGGTCCGCAAGGGTTCCCGTCCCAAGATCGAACGCCTTCAGGCAGGGATTTCGCTGGAAGGGCTGACCCATCGGGAAATCCACAAGGCTATGGAGCCTCTGATGATCCAGTTGGAGCCGCACTCGTCGTCCGGGCATGAGAACTACGTCCACCACGGCCAGGAGTTCGCCCACATCGTTCGAGGCAAGCTGCACATCGAGATCGACGGCATTCCGTATGAAATGAATGAGGGCGACAGCATCTACTTCGATTCGAGCCGGCCCCACCGGTTCGGCAACCCGTCGGACGAAGTGACGCTGGCCTTGTGGGTGATTACCCCGCCGACATTCTAGCCTCCGCCGGTCGAAATCCATCCCGCCTATCCAGTTTCGCACACAGTAGCGGTCCACCTGTTGCATCTCCCATCCGCAGTGGCGATAATAACCAGCCTAGTGAAAGCCCTTAAAATAAACGTTGCTGATTTATAACAAGGATAGATTGTGATGATGATTGCCGATCTGGCCGAGATCACCGGCCGGACCTACCCGGCGCGGCGCCGGACACAGAATCTGGTGGGTGGGACATCGCCCATTGCGGCTGCCAGTTTCTCGATGGGCTGTGTGACGCTGGAGCCCAGGGGCGGACAGGTGCCCTGGCACAATCAGGACCAGGAAGAGGTGTACTTCGTAGTCGAGGGAACCGGTCAGATGTGCCTGGGCGACGAGTGTCAGGCGATGCGGGCGGGGCAGGCGGTCTACATCCCGTCCGGGGTGTTTCACCAGTTGACCAACATCGGCGAGACGCCGCTGACGATGATCTACTGCTACGGTCCGGCGGGCGACGTGGCGCACTGGCGGCAGGAGTTGGAGGGCACGCTGCCGAAAGCGGGCGTCGAGGCCCCGCCGCTGCCGCAGGGCGCCTGGCCGCAGTGCACAGAGCGGCCGAAAGGTTAGGACCGGCAGAGGCGGGCACGATCCGCCCCACCGCCGCCGCGGCTCGTTTGAGTTCCGGAATCGAAGGAGCAGCATACCATGTCCAGCAGCATCGAGCATCGGGTCGGGATCATCATGAACGGGGTGACCGGCCGAATGGGAACCAATCAGCACCTGATGCGTTCGATCGTCGGGATCATCCGTCAGGGCGGCGTCCGGATCAGCGAGGGCGAGACGATCATGCCGGACCCGATCCTGGTGGGCCGCAGCGCAGCGAAGCTGGAGAAACTGGCTGCCGAATCGGGTGTGGCCAGGTGGACGACCGATCTGGAGGCGGCGCTGGCCGATCCGGCGTACACAGTCTATTTCGATGCCCAAACCACCAGCCGCCGGCCGGAGGCGGTCAAGCGGGCCATCGCGGCGGGCAAACACCTCTACTGCGAGAAGCCGACCGCGCTGTCGACCGACGAGGCGTACGAATTGCACACCCTGGCCAGGAAGGCCGGCGTCAAGCACGGCGTGGTGCAGGACAAATTGTGGCTGCCCGGTCTGATGAAGCTCCGGTCGCTCAACGAGATGGGCTTCTTCGGCCGGATTCTCTCGGTGCGGATCGAATTCGGCTATTGGGTCTTCGAGGGCGACACGGTGCCGGCCCAGCGGCCGTCGTGGAACTACCGCAAGGAGGACGGCGGCGGGATCATTTTCGACATGCTGTGCCACTGGCGCTACGTGCTCGACAACATCTTCGGTCCGGTGCGGACGGTCTCGTGCCTGGGCGCCACGCACATCAGGCAGCGGGTGGACGAAAGCGGCCAACCTTACCCGTGCACGGCGGATGATGCGGCATATGCCACGTTCGAGCTGGATGGCGGGATCGTCGCCCAGGTCAACTCGTCGTGGTGCGTGCGCGTACGGCGCGACGATCTGGTCACGTTCCAGGTTGACGGCACCGACGGCTCGGCGGTGGCGGGCCTTCGCGATTGCTGGATCCAGCCGTACGGCGGGACGCCGCGGCCGGTGTGGAACCCGGACGTCGAGCAGCCGATCGAGTTCTTTGACACGTGGATGAAGATGCCCGAGCAGCGGTCGTACGACAACGCGTTCAAGGTGCAGTGGGAGCTGTTTTTGCGGCACGTGGTCAAGGACGAGCCGTTCCCGTGGGATCTGCGGGAAGGGGCCAAGGGCGTGCAACTGGCTGAAAAGGGCCTGGAGTCGTGGACCAAGCGCAGCTGGATCCAGGTGCCGGACCTGCCGGCCTGACGGAACAGTGGAGCCAATGAAGCCGATGAATATCTCGCATCATCCCCAGTTGTTTCTCGATGACGCGCTGATCGCGCAAAGCAGCGGGTTGAGCCGACGGCCGCACCAGCCGGTGCGACACGAGGCAAATCCACTGATCGTGCAGGATCGGCCGTGGGAGAAACGTTCGATCGGCTACTGCAGCGTGTGGCTCGATCCGCAGGCCCAGCGATTCAGATGTCTGTACCTGGCCAACGAATACCAGTCAAAGGACGAGGCGCCGGACGTACCGGAGGGGCCGCGGACCGCCAAGTACTGCATGTGCTACGCCGAGTCGGACGACGGGGTGCAGTGGCGAAAGCCGCCGGTCGGGCCCTGGCCGTATGCAGGGCATCACGAGCACAACATCGTGATCGCGGGCGGACACGGATTCTGCGTGCTGCCGACGCCGGACGATCCGGACCCGCAGAAGCGCTACCACGGGCTCGGTGGAGACATCATCGGCTGTTCGCCGGACGGGATTCACTGGCGGACCATGCCGTTTGACGCCGCGGGCAAGAACGACACCTGTTCAACGATCATCCGGTGGCAGGACCGGTATCTGGCGTTCGTGCGCATCCAGGTGCGCGACCCGAACTGGTCCGGCGTGATGCGCGGAGTCGCCCTGTGCACCAGCGACGATTTTGAACACTGGACGGACAAGGAGACGATCTTCACAACCGACGCGGAAGACGGCTATCCGTGGACGCAGCCGTACGGGCTGTGCGTCAGCGTTTACGGCGATCTGCTGATCGGCATGCTGCCGATGCTGCACCTGGATCGCGAAGAAGGCAACAACATGCTCGGCGACATGGACGTGCAGTTGATGGTCAGCCGCGACGGGCGGCGATGGGACCGGGCGGCGGACCGGGCGTGCTGGCTCGATTCCGAGCCGCCGCGGCCGCCGCAAAACCGCTCGTGGGACGCCAGGCTCTATCCCAGCACCACGCTAGTCAAGCGGAATGATCGGACCCACATCTACTACACCGGCAGCAACCTGCGTCACGGCGAAGGAAGGATCGATCCGACCGGACCGTGGCGGCACGGGATCGGACTGGCGACGCTGCCCGCGGATCGGTTCGTTGGCCTTCGGCCGAGCGATCCGGGAAGGGAAGGCATCCTTCAGACCCCGATGCTGAAACTGGCGAATGGACGTCTGACGGCCAATGCACAGATCGGGAATGAGAGCGAGCTGAGAGTGGCGGTCCTCGACGAAAGGGGGCAGCCGGTCGAAGGATTTGATCAGGATCAATGCCGCTTGATCCGACACGATTCGCTGCGATACCGAGTGGTCTGGGGGCGCGAGCCGAGCATGCGGGAACTGAGCGATCTGCGGCCGGGAGTCCCAGCGGCTTTGCGGTTCGCCCTGAGCGGAGGCGAGCTTTTCGCGTTTCAAGTGGTGCGGTTCTGAGGAAACGACAGTTCTCGCGGTCCGATCCGCCGCCGGCGCCGATTCCCGACGCGCACACACCTGGCCCTCGACACGCTCCGTCAACGATGGCGTGAGACTTGTCCTCTTGATCCGACTTCCCTGGCAGGCATGCCATCGCGACCGGCCTGCGCGACCGCCGACCCGCTTTTGTCTTGCCCCGCCATCCAGAGCGGGAAATAATTGAATGATGGGTTGAGGGGCTTTCGCCCACCGCTGTCAGGGGATACCAACAAAGTGATCGAAATCGACCAGAACAGCAAGCACACGATCGATGGCCTTGGCCTTGCCGACCGCGTTCGCTACCGACTGGGCCGATGGAGCATTCGGCTGTCGTCGCTATGGCCGGAGGTCAAGCGATTCAGCCACTGGATCGAGCGCGAGGTCCTGCCCCGGGCGCGGGACGTCGGGGCGGATCGTCTGCGGCTGGAGATCCGTGGCGATGGCGAAATCCAGCCGCTCGGCTACACCCTTCGGGACGCGGTCGACCCGATCCGCGACCATCGCGCGTTGTGCCGGTTCCTTCACCGGCTGGGCGTGCGGCGGGTGGACCTGGACCTTCGGATTGACGGCGACCAGATCGAGGAGGTCCTGACGCTGGTGTACGCCTTGAGGCGGCACATTCGTCGGCGGACCCGCTCGCGTGGGACCAGGAGCGCCCGATCCCTGTTCGGTCATGAGGGCGTCCAGTTCGCCTGCGCGCAGACTCGGATCCTGGACGACGAGTTGAGCGTCACCTACTACTACTGCGTCACGTGCTTCAGCCGGGTGGTGCGGTGGTTTGAGAATCGTCACGGCCGGTTCGCCGACCACCGGGCGCTGTTCCAAGCGGCGCCGCGGTTCGGCCTGATCGCCGGACTGGTGGCGATCGGACCGTTTCTGATCTACGCGTTTCTGGGCGACTGGCATCTGCTGCTGATGGTGACGGTGCTGGCCGCGGCGCTGCTGTTCATGCTGGTGTACCTGTTCTTCATGATCGTGGGCAGCGTCGAATACGACAATGAGGAGAAGGCCCATCGCCTTGGCCAGGCCTATCAGCGGCTCAAGCATTACACCGACCGGATTCGCGAGGACGCCAAGCGGGCCCGGCACGTTCAGCAGCGGCTGCTGCCGGACCGGAACAACATGCCGCTGGGCGAGTATCTGGCGTGGGGCAGCAGTTTCGTGCCGGAGGCTGAGGTGGGCGGCGACTACTTCGACGCCAGCGCGGTCGACGACCACACGGTGGCGGTGCTGTTCGCGGACGTCAGCGGCCACGGCATGGCGGCGGCGCTGATCACGACCATTCTCAAGACGCGGTTTCAGGCGTGGCTGGACGATCACGGGAGTCTGGAGGACCTGGTCCGCCAGCTCAATTCGGCGTTGTGCCGGCTGATCCCGGAGGACAGCTACGCCGCGGTTTTCGCAGCGGTCTACGACGCCCAGACGCGACGATTGCGGTACCTCAACTGCGGCCATCATCCGGAGCCCTGGCGGGTGGGCGCCGATCCGGCCAAGCCGATCAAGTCGTTGTCCGAGGCGCGGAACCTGTTGCTGGGCGTCGAGCCGGATCTGGAGCTGGTGCACGCGGAGGAACAGCTCGAGCCGGGCGATACGATCTGCTTTGTCTCCGACGGGCTGATCGAGGCGAGGAACGTCGAGGGCAAACGGTTTGAGACGCCGCGGATGGAAAGGCTGCTGCAGACGCACCGCAACGGTGATCCGCAGGCGCTGGTCGACAGGATCGTGGACGAGGTCCGATCATTCGCGGCTGAGAACGAGCCGCAGGACGACCAGACGGCGCTGGCGTTTCGCGTGCGGTAGGCAGGCGGACCGCGGTCACGGCCCGCACCCGCTCCGTCAACCCATAGTCGGCTGCGGCATTCGCGTCAGGTGGAAGACTCGAGCGACGCCGATCCCGCCTTGGCGAAAAGGAAACGGTGGGCAAAGCCGGCCACAATCGCTCCCAGGATCGGCGCGACCCAGAACATCCACAGTTGCGCCAGAGCCCAGGGATCGGCGAAGACCGCGACACCCGTGCTGCGGGCCGGATTGACCGAGGTGTTGGTCACCGGAATGCTGATCAGATGGATCAGGGTCAGGCTCAAACCGATGGCCAAGCCGGCGAAGCCCGCCGGGGCGCGGCGTTCCGTCGTTCCGAGAATGATCATCAGGAACATAAAGGTCAACACCGCTTCGGCGAGGAAACACGCCGCGGCCGAGTATCCGCCTGGAGAATGCTCTCCATAGCCGTTGGAGGCGAATCCGTCGACCACGAACCCCGGCCTGCCGGAGGCGATCAGGTAGAGCACGCCGCCCGCGGCAATGCCGCCGACCACCTGGGCAACGATGTAGGGGATCAGTTCGGAGGTCTTCAGGCGTCCGGAGGCCCATATCCCGAATGAAACAGCCGGGTTGATGTGGCAGCCGGAAATGTGCCCGATCGTGTAGGCCATGGTCAGGAGGGTCAACCCGAAGGCCAGAGCGACACCCATGAACCCGATTCCCAACTCCGGAAACCCCGCGGCCAGAACCGCGCTGCCACACCCGCCGAAGACAAGCCAGAACGTACCCATGAACTCCGCCAGAACCTTTGTGGACATCGACATGGCACAATCTCCCCAAAAAAAGAAACACGCCCTGAAACTTGAACAGATTCATTTTGAGGGATCAAGGCCTTGGCCGTCAAGCGGAATCCGTGTTGTCTGTGGCGAGGCGAAGGCGTGGCTGCGGGTCGCCATGCCCTAGAGAGTCTGCGCCTGTTGGATGCGGGCGATGGCTACGTCTTTGCCGAGAGCCTCGATGGTCTGATCGATGGGCGGGCTGACGGTCTCGCCGCTGACCGCGACGCGCAAGGGTTGGGCGACCTTGCCCATGTTCAGTTCGTTCTCAGCCGCGTAGGTTTCGATGGCCTGGTGGATGTTGGCGGCGGTCCAGGCTTCGAGGCCGGCTAGGCGCTCGGCCATGTCGGCCAGCACTTTGGACGCCGGATCCTTCTTGAGGACCTTGGCCACCGCCTTTTCGTCGTACTCGACCTGTTCGACGAAGAACATGCGGCTCTTTTGCGCGATCTCAGCCAGTGTCTTGGCACGTTCGCGGTACATCACGAGGATCCGGTCGAGCAGGCCGTCGTCGGCGGCCTTCAGCGGATAGTCGGTCAAAGCCAGAAAATCGCGCATCGCCTCGCGGAGACGCTCCAACGGCACGCTGCGGATGTACTCAGCGTTGAAGGCGGCGAGTTTCTCGCGGTCGAAACGGGCGTTGGTCTTGCCGATCCGCTCGATCGAAAAGAGCTGCGTCATCTCGCTAAGACTCATGATCTCCCGGTCGCCGCCGGGCGACCAGCCGAGCAAAGCCACGAAGTTCAGCAGGGCCTCGGGCAGATAGCCGGCGAGGCGAAAATCATGGACGTCGATCTCCGGCGCCGGACGGCCCTCGCGGGCGGCCTTCTCCTTGTCGCGTTTGGACATCTTCGAGCCGTCCATGTTGAAGATCAGCGGCAGGTGGGCGTAGATCGGCGTCGGAAAGCCCAAAGCCCGCTGGAGGGCGATGTGCTTGGGCGTGTTCATCAGGTGTTCCTGGCCCCGCAACACGTGCGTCACGCCCATGAGGTGGTCATCGACCACCACGCCCAGATGATAGGTCGGAAAGCCATCGGACTTGAGGATCACAAAGTCCTCGAGTTCCTCAGCTTTGAACACCACCTGGCCGAGGATCATGTCGTTGACGGTGACATCCTCTCCGGTGGTGGCCAGACGGACGACAAAGGGCCGGCCCTCGGTCTCGTATTGCCTGATCTGTTCCGGAGTCAGGTTCTTGGCCCGACCGTCGTACTTAAATCCCTTGCCCGCCTTGCGGGCCTCCTCGCGGGCTGCTTCGAGTTCCTCAGCCGTCTCGAACGACTTGTACGCCCGCCCTGCCGCGATGAGCTGGTCGGTGCACTTGCGGTAGATCTCAAGCCGCTGGCTCTGGAAGTACGGACCGTTCGCCCCCCCTACTTCCGGCCCCTCGTCCCAGATCAGGCCCAGCCAATTGATGTCCTCCAGGATCATGCGGGTGGATTCGTCGGTCGATCGCCGCTGATCGGTGTCCTCGATCCGCAGGATGAAGCGCCCGCTGGTCTTGCGGGCGAGCAGCCAGTTGAAGAGCGCGGTGCGAGCCCCGCCGATATGCAGGTATCCGGTGGGCGAAGGGGCGAAGCGGGTCACGGTGGTCATGAAGACTCCTCGGTTCTTGCTGGGACAAATCGGTGTTGCCCGCGTCGGACCAGCCAGAGCACCGGGCCGCTGGCGGCATAGCCGCACAGGGCGATGGCCAGAACCAGTTCGGGCCACAGCCAGAACGCCAAGACGGCCAGCACGGCTGTCACGAGCATCCAGAACGGCTTCTTGCCGCGGAAGAATCGGTTCATCAGGTGGATGTACGGAACCCGCGAGACCATCAGCAGCCCCAGAGCGATCGCCACCCACGGCACAGCGGCGGCCAGCAGATCGGAACGGCGGGCCAACGAGGCGCTGATGTTGGGAATCACCTCCTGGTTCAGCAGCACCACGGAAATCAGAGCCCCCGCTGCTCCCGGCGACGGCAGCCCGCGGAAACCCATATGGGCGGACTCGTCGTGGACATTCTCGACGTTGAACCGGGCCAGTCGCAAGGCGGTGCAGGCCAGGTAGGCCGCGGCGGCGATCCAACAGAACCGGCCATAAGCGGTTTCGGCAACGGGAGATACGACCGGATCGGCGCCCACATAGTTTCGCGAGACCTCGATGACCAGTCGCACCGCGATAAACGCCGGGGCCGCCCCGAAACTGACCACGTCGGCGAGGCTGTCCAGTTGCCCGCCGAAATCGCTGGTGGTCCGGGCGAGGCGGGCGAGGCGCCCGTCGAGGGCGTCGCAGATCATGGCGGCGAAGATCATATAACAGGCCAAGGCCAGGTTGGTCACCTGAAGCCGATCCCAGATGGGGCTCTGGAGCTCCACTTCGCGGGCGGCGAAGTGGATGGCGGCAAAACCGAACAGCAGGTTGCCGAGGGTCACCAGGGCTGGGGCGATGCTGATGGCGCGGATTCGCCGATGGCGGGAACGACGTTTCGGCTGATTCTGATTGGCTGGCTCCGGTGCTGACATTGGGACGATTATGCACGCGGCAGCGGCAAGATTCAACGGTAAATGAAGGCGGGCGGCAATGCCGGTTTTTTTCTACTTTTTGGACTAAATCGCCCGCGGCGAGGGTGCGACCAACGGAGCATACGGCCATAACGACTTGTCGTCCAGTAGGTTAAAAAATATCCACTTTGCACTTATCCGGCGCGTGGTTTCCGGTGAAATCCCTTGATTCACCTGTTGGGCCTTGTTAGATTCTCCGGATAACCGAGCGTGGGCCGGACTACGTGGGTCCGGGCCATGGAATTGTTGGCTTGTTGGATTTGGTAAGACGGCTTACCGGAGGATACGGACATGGCAGATCTGCAAGGAATTGCCTCGTCACTGATCGCGGGCAAACGGGACGAAGTGGCAACCAAGGTCAGAGCCGCCCTCGATGAAGGCGCGAACGTCGAAGAGGTCCTGAATAAGGGCCTGATCGCGGGCATGCAGGTGGTCGGCGAGAAGTTCAAGAACAACGAGTTCTACGTGCCTGAGGTGCTGATCGCGGCCCGGGCGATGAAGGCGGGGATGGAAATCCTCTCCCCGAAGCTCAAGGATGCGGGCGTCAAGCCGGTGGCCACGGTGGTGATCGGGACGGTCAAGGGCGACCTGCACGACATCGGCAAAAACCTGGTGGCGATGATGCTCCAGGGCGGCGGCTTTGAGGTCGTCGATCTGGGCACCGACGTGCCGCCGGAGAAGTTCGTCAGCGCAGCCCAGGAAAAGGGCGCGCAGGTGGTGGCGATGAGCGCCCTGCTGACCACGACGATGCCGCAGATGGCCAATGTGGTCAAGGCGATGAAGGAAGCGGGCCTGGGCGGCAAGGTCAAGGCGATGATCGGCGGCGCCCCGGTGACCCAGAACTATGCGGACGAGATCGGGGCCGACGGCTACGCCCCGGACGCCGCGTCGGCGGTCGAGACCGCTCAGAAGCTCAGCAAGTAGATGCCTTTACGGCAACATTGATTGGAGTCCCGGCTGCGGACAACCGCGGCCGGGATTTTTTATTGGGGTCACGTCATGCAGACCATCATCCACGCCAGCATGCTCGTTGTCGATGACTCGAACCGGCTGCTGCTGGTCCAGGAAGACGGGCCACACAACCACGGCAAGTGGAATCTGCCCGGCGGCGGCGTGGAAGTAGGTGAGCCTCTGGCGGCGTCAGCGGAGCGTGAGGTCCGCGAGGAAACGGGTCTGGAGGTTCGGGCGGAGGGGCTGATCGGGGTCTATACCGGTTTTGGAGAGTTTCGCTACATCAACTTCGTCTTTCTCGGCCGGGCGACGGGCGGACAAACCACGCCGCAGACCGGCGAGATTCTGGCCTGCCGATGGTTCGATCCGCACGAGGCGCTGGACCTGGACCCGCACGAGGTGCTCAACCCGCGAAAGCTGCGGCGTATCATCGAAGACTGGCAATCACAGCCGGCCGGTCCGCTTTCGATCATCGTCGAGGACATGTACGGCTGAGGCAACTCAAGCGATCACCAGCGGATCGGCGTCGCGATCGCTTAGAAACACCTCCAGGTCGGGCAGCACGTCCGTGACCTGTTTGGCGAGTTGTTTGAGGGCTGGGCGTTCGGAGTTGCCGTGGCCCAAACACACGACATGAGCGCCCGCGGCTTGGAGGGCGAGGGCGTCGTGGTGGCGGAGTTCGCCGGTCAGGTACAGATCGACCTTGCCGGCGAGTTGGGCGGCGAGTTTGCCGCAGGAACCGGGACACACGGCGGCGGTAACGATAGGTTCGGAGGGGCTTGGCGTAACGGTCAGGACGCGCCTCAAGCCGGTGCGGCGTTTGATCCGGGCGACGAGGGCGTCAAAGGCCATCGGTTTGGGCAGCCGGCCGATCCGGCCGAGACCGCAGTCGGTCTGCACCTGGCTGAGCGGACAGACGTCGTAGGCGACTTCCTCATACGGGTGGGCCTGCTTGACCCGTCGGATTGCCTCAGACAGACGGGCGTTGTCCACCAGGATCTCCATGCGAAGCTCGGGCACGCGCTCGAAGACTCCCGCCTGGCCGACGGCGGGGTCCGATGTTTCGCCGCCCAGGAACGTGCCTTCACCGGGCGTTCGGAAACTGCAGCAGCGGTAGTCGCCGATGACGCCGCCGCCGGCGTCGAACACGGCTGCGGCGACCGCGTCGGCGTGGTCTTGCGGGACGAAGACGACGAGCTTGGATTGGCCGGAGACGGTCGAGGGCTGAATCGGCTGACGGTCCTGGAGGTCGATCAGGTCGGCCAGGGCGTCGCTGGTCCCGCCGGGGATCATATCGTAGGCGGTGTGCAGAGCGTAGACGGCCGTCTCGGTAGCCGCCGCCTGGTAAACCACCGGCTGGTCCTCAAGCAGGATCCGTTTGAGCGGATCGAAGATCGGCGGATGGTACGCCAGGATCATCTGGGCCCGCCGGGCGAACGCCTCGCGAAGCACCGGTTCGGTCAGGTCGAGGCAGATCATCAGCCGCCGGACCATGCGAGAGCGTCGGCCAATGAGCAGGCCGACGTTGTCCCAGTCTTCAGCCAGGTCGATCCGAAACGCGGCATTCAACCGCCGTTCGATATCGGCCACGGATGTACTTTTGGGGCTCATGCGATTTCCAACTCCTCCCGCACCTGGTGGCGGTAGCGCTGCAGCAGCGACCGCGTGAGCGGCCCCACGCGTCCTTCGCCCACCACGTGGCGTTCGACGACGACCACGGGCAACACCTCGATCACCGTATTGGTCAGAAACATCTCCTGGGCTTCGAGCATCTCCTGCATCGACAGGCGGGTTTCGCGCAGCGGGAACTGCAGATCGGCGGCCAGTTCGATCACGACCTTGCGGGCGATGCCCGGGATCACGGGCAGATCGAGCGGCGGCGTATGAATGATGTCGTCGCGGACGACAAAGACGTTGGCCACCGATCCGCCGACCAGGTACCCCTCATCGCTGAACCACAGGGCGTCGGCCATGCGGGCCCGCTGGGCGCGTTTCAAAGCGGTCAGCCGCGAAAGGTAGCTGATCGTCTTGTGGCGAACGATCGGATCGCGGGAAGATGTCCGGTAGTCGCTGAGCACCACGCCGACCCCGTCGGCGTAGACCTCAGCGGGCGGCGCAGCGGCTGGGCCGGCGGTGATCAGCACGTTCGGCGCCGACTGGGCGCCCAAATGGATGCCCACCCGGACCGAGCCTCCGGTGACCGTGATGCGGACGCGGGCGTCGCCCAACTCGTTGGCGGCCAAAAGCTTCTCGATCGCCCGTTCGAACTGCTTCGGTTGCGCCGGCACGACCAGCCCGAGCGTCTTGGCCGAATCCTCGAGGCGGGCCAGATGGTCATTGAGACGGAACGGCCGGCCCTGGTAGCAGCGGATGACCTCGCAGAGCCCCACTCCGTGCTGCAGACCGGCGTCGAAGACCGTGATCTTCGCCTGGTCCGCAGGCATGACATCGCCGTTGAGATATACGTGCTCCGCCATAAAAGGCCCCTCCGCTTCGGCTGCGATTGTAAAAGCGCCCCCGTTCCAAATCCAGCCCCCTACCGGCGGTCAGGGCTCCTCGAGAAGTTCCTGGGCGGTCAGGTGGTCGGTGAACAGCGCGGTCAGCAGTTTCGCGTGGTTGCCCAGACAGGCCCGCAGGGCCGGCACGCGGCGGACGTCGCCGCCGCAGACGGCGATGACCGTGCCGCCCCGCTGACAGATCTGCCGCAGGCCCGAGAGCCCCAGCCCGATCGGCTTGATCGAGGTCGGCCCGTCGCCGTTGCCGTCGAGTTCGGACCCGTTGGCGTCGAAGAACCAGTTGGCGATCTCGCCGACCGCTCCGCGCTGTCGCATCTGGTTGACTTCCTCAGCGGTCAGCAGATGCTGCTTGACGATGGTCATCTCGGCGTAGAGATCGACGCGGTCATCCACGAAGCCGACGCCGGTGACCGCGATATCCGCCGCCCGCAACAGGTCAAGCGAGTTCTTGACCGGTTCGAGCTGCTCGACGATCCGGGCCTGCTCGCGGTCGCGGATGATGGCGGGACACGGCAGGTGCCGCGGAATGGCGTCGTACTTGCGGGCCAGTTCCAGGGCCAAAACGTAGGCCTCGCGCTCAGCCACCTGGATACGGTTGCCGGTGCCGATGATGCCTACCATGGGCAGGATGGTGCACTGCTCGTTGCGGTGGTTCAGGGCGATGTTCTTCTGGGGCGGTTCGAGGTCCAGCACGTGGCTGACGAACAACTGCATGGTGTAGCCCCAGTTGACGCAGACCACGCCCGCCCGCGGGGTATGGCCCATCAGCGCGTCAAAGTAGGCGGCGGCCGCAGCGGCCATGCGGTCCAGCACGATATTCTGGAGATTGCGATCCTGGCCCAGGTAGGCGTCGGAGAAGCCTTCGACGACCTGGACGTACTTGAGGCCGTAGCGGTACATGAGCTGGGTTTCAAGCGACCGGTGATCCAGGGGCAGTCCGCCCGGCCGGATGATCGCCACCGGAGGCTTGATGACGATCCCGGTCTCTTCAGCCCGCTGAAGGGCCTTGCGGATCTGGGTGCGGTTGTCCTCCTCGAAACCGAACCGCTTGGCGATTTCCCGCTCGGAGCAGCCCTCGCGGTATTTGAGGCGACAGACCTCGTAGAGGCATTCCGGATCGCCCAGGTCGAACACTTTCTGGGGTTTGGGCACCATCATCTGATTCCCGATATCCGCCTTGAAAACGGCTCTCAAGCGCTGTTGAAAAGCTGTGGAAAGTCCTAAATTCGCCGGTCATTATACCGAATCGCCCGGCGCTCCGCCAAGCGAGAAACGCACCCAGCGGTTTGAATTATGATCATATCGACATAACTGACGTTAGCGAAAGATGTTATGTCATTTACAGGCGGTTTGGGTTTCGATTACGGTCTGCGGTGTGCGATTGAAGCCGTTGGCCCGCCAACTTGGCCGGAAACTCCGGCGTGTGGATAACTCCTGTCGTATCAACGAATAAAGCGCATGTCGCCGAAATTGGGGATGATCGCGGGCCCCGAGCCGAGGATACGATGGCCCGCGGGCCAGTAGACAAAGAGCGCCTTGCCCACCATCTGGTCGCGGGGAACGGTTCCGGCTTGGTAGTCGCCTCGCCGGTCGCACTCGGCCAGGTGTGGGCCGATCTCCCACCAGAGGCGGGAGTCCTTGCTCTTGGGGCTGTTATCGCCCAGGACGTAGTAGGCATCGGAGCCCAGATGGATCGGGTTGCCCGCCACGCCGTGGCCGAGTTCGCCCTCGAAGGGGTTGTCCGCGGCGTTTTCGGTGATGTGTACCTTCTCGTAGTAGATGTCGCGGTGCAGCGTGGTGTGCCAGAACTGGGCGTCGATCCCCTGGGCGGCGATGGCCACCCGGGGACGGCGCTGGTCCGGCGGGGCGAACCGCAGGGCCCGCGGATCGGGGTGGTATTGGTCGTCGGTGGTTCGGAGGACTTCGCGGCCGTCGATCATCAGACGGACGCGATAGTCCACGTTCTCGAAGGCGATGCGGACGGGAACCTTGGGCCGGATCGGAGGGATCTGGCCAGCGGCCAGGATCTCCGGCCCCTTTCCACCGTCCAGTTCAGTCCGCCACAGCGTGACCATGCCGCACGTTTCGATCCTGGCTTCATAGAGCTCGTCCCGCTTGCTGAGCGACAGGGTGACCGCCCCGTCGCCCTCGCGGACCACCACCATGGTGGCCAGCCGCAGGTCCGAGACGTTCACGGCGGTCTCGTCCTGTTCGCGCGGATCGTCGTAGGCGTAGTAGTCGGTGATCGGGCCGGAAAAGCCAATCGTTCCCGAGGCGTCCGCTGCGGCGCCCTTGAAGACCAGCACGCGTCCGGAGGTGTCCCAGTGCTCGCCGCCCGGACCTCGCGGCGCCCAGGTGGCGATGGCATCGAACCGGCCGGAGCCGCGGATCGTGGGCAGGTAGTCGCGGTCGGAGACCAGGAACCACGTGCACTTCTGAGCGTGGTCGGGCTTGCGTGCGATTTGACCGTCGATGTAAATGTCGCCGTCGATGATCTCCAACGTCTCGTTGGGCAGGCCGATCAGACGTTTGATGTAGTTGACGGTGGGATCGGAAGGGTTCTTGAAGACGACCACGTCCCAGCGGCGAGGGCCCAGCAAGTCGCCCAGCGAGGGCGCCATGGCAGCCAGCTCGTAACCCAGTTTCATCACCAGGATCCGGTCGCCGCTGTCGATGACGTACCGGCCGGAGACGGCCAGCGGGGCGGCTTCTTCCTCCCATTCGCAGTTGGGACAGCGGGTGATCTTCGGGCAGACCGGCTCGACCCCACTGCGCCCCTCGCGGTACGCGACCTCATAGGCGTAGTGGTAGCCGCAGTTGGAGCAGACCCGATGGCGATGGGCTCCGTAGAGGGTGGGCGCCATGGAGCCGGTGGGAATGCGGTAGGCCTCGACGACGAAGGCGCGAAAGACGAAGGCCAGGATCAGAGCGACCACCAGGTGCTCGATGGCCTGTCGGGCGGGGGCCGCCATCGCGTCCAGCCCCTCCGGCGTCTGTCTGCCGTTCGTGCTCATGGTCGTGAAGCGTCTCCGAACCGATATCCGCAACCCGATGTTCACAGCCGACGGATGCGGCCGCCAGACCGCCGCCGAAAGGTGGCTCCTATGGTACGCTCCGGCGGCCGCTTTGACCAGCGGAAAGCGGGCCAGTCGCGGCGATCAACGCACCAGACGCATGTCGCCGACGTTGGGCACAATGGCCGGCAGCGAACCGAAGAGCCGTCCCGGCGCGGGCCAGAATACGAAGATCGCCCGCCCGATCATCTGGTCGGCGGGCACCGCGCCAAGGGTGTGGCGGCCGGTGTCATACGGCGGCTGGAGGTGCGGGCCGAGTGACGTCCAGAGCCGCGAGTCCTTGCTGCGCGGGCTGTTGTCGCCGAGGACGAAATACTCATCGTCCTGGAGGTGGATCGGATTGCCGGCGACGCCGTGGCCCGGCTTGTTGACCAGGGCGCGGTCCACTCCGATCATACTGGGGTGAAACTGGGCGTACTGGTAGTAGACGTCGCGGAACAGCTTCATGTGGCGTATCTGTCCGTCGAGGCCGGCTACGGAGACATTGACGATCGGCGCAGCGGGTTCCCGTCCAGCCTTCTTGATCGCCTGCGGGTCGGCCTGATACTGCTGCGGTGTGGTGGTCAGAACGGTTCGGCCGTCGACGAACAGGCGCACCCGGTGGTCCACGTTCTCGAAACCGATCACCCGCGGTTCGTCGGTGGTCAACGGGTCGATCTTCGCTTCGGCGAGCCGTTGCGGCTGGCCCTGGCCCTGCTCCATCGCCTGGCGCGAGCGCCGCTCGAGCGACACCGCACCGTCGGCTGTGATGACGGCGGTAAAGACGTCGTCGCGTTTGCTGAGAGTCAGGCTCACCCGTCCCTGCGGGTTCACCCGGCCCGGAACCAGCACGAACTCCATCTTCAGGTCCGAGACGGTGTGGAGATTGCCGTTCTGGGTGTCCGCGTCGTCGTAGGCGTAGAAGTCCTGGACCGGACCGGCAAAGCGGATGGCGGCCGGCGAATCGGCGTCGGCGGCGTCAAAGCGAAGGACGCGGCCGGAGGTGGTCCATATCTTCGCCGCGGCGTCGTCCGCAGCCTGCCAGCGGGGCGCAGCCAGCGAAGCCCGTCGCGGCAGTCCCCGCGGCTGGTGGTCGATGTCGTTGACCAGGAACCAGAGCGACTGCTGGGCGTCCGCGGTCTTTTCGGGAATGCGGTCGTTGACGAACAGGTCGCCGTCGATGATCTCAATCTTCTCGCCGGGCAGGCCCACCAGACGCTTGATGTAGTTGATGGAGGCGTCGGAGGGATCCTTGATAATCACCACTTCCCAGCGTTGCGGGCCCAGATGGCCCTGCAGGACGGGAGCGACGGCGGCCAGTTCGTAACCGAGTTTGTTGGCGACCAGGTAGTCGCCGCCGCGGACTCGCGGACTCTTGCGAAGCAGGCGCGGGTCGGGAGGTTCGGCGAACCGGCAGTTGGGGCAGACCAGTTGTTTGGGCAGCCGAAGCTGAATGCCCGGCTCCGGCGAGGCGTCCTCCACGCCATAGACAAAGCGGTAGCCGCAGTCGCGGCAGCGATGCTCGCGGTTGTAGCCCAGCAGGGTCGGGCCCATCGAGCCGGTGGGAATGCCGTAGGTCCGGGCGATGAAGGTGGTGAACACCAGGGCGAAGATAACCGGCATGACCGCGAACTCGGCTATGTAGTTGGCCAGCCTCAACACGGAGAAACCGCCGTCGTTCGGTTGCTTCTTGACGCTCATTCGCCCGACTGCTCCCCTCGGTCCAGGACCGCGATGAAGGCCTCCTGCGGGATCTGCACGTTGCCGATCTGTTTGAGCCGTTTCTTGCCCGCCTTCTGCTTTTCCAGGAGCTTGCGCTTACGCGTGATATCGCCGCCGTAGCACTTGGCGGTGACGTTCTTGCGCACCGGCGGGATGCTCTCTCGGGCGATCACGCGGGTGCCGATGGCCGCCTGCAGGGCCACCTCGAACATCTGCCGCGGGATTTCCTGCCGGAGCCGCTGGATGACCCGCCGGCCGCGGAACTCAGCCTGGCTGCGGTGAACGATGATCGAGAGCGGATCGACCTTCTTGCCGCCGACCAGGATGTCCAATTTGACCAGGTCGGCCTGGTGATAGCCGGTCAGCTCATAGTCCATCGTCCCATACCCCCGGGTGATGCCCTTGAGTTTATCATAAAAGTCGTAGATGATCTCGGCCAGCGGAAACTCGTACTGGAGCATCACGCGGGTGGGCGAAAGGTACTCGCTGTGCTTGAACGTGGCGCGGCGCTGCTCGGCGAGCTTCATGATGGCCCCGACGCAGTCGCTGGGACTGATCAGGCTGCAGCGGACCATCGGCTCGCGGATCTCCAAGACCTTCGAGAGGTCCGGGAGCTTGGCCGGCGAGTTGATGTTGATCGTCGTGTTGTCCTGCAGCAGGACCTCGTAGTTGACCATCGGCGCGGTCTGGACGACGGTGATGCCGGCCTCGCGCTCCAGACGCTCCTGGATGATCTCCAGGTGCAGCAGGCCGAGAAATCCGCAGCGGAAGCCGAACCCGAGGGCCTCGCTGTTCTCAGCCTGATAGGTGAACGAACTGTCGTTGAGCTGGAGCTTTTCGAGGGCCTGCTTGAGGTGCGTGTACTCGGTCTCCGGACCGGGGAAAAAGTCGCAGAAGACCATCTGAAGCGGCGGCTTGTAGCCGGGCAGGGCCTTGGCCGCGGGTCGGGCGGTCAGCGTGATCGTGTCGCCGATCCGCACGTCCGAGAGGGTCTTGATGTTGGCGACGCAGTAGCCGACCTGGCCGGCGTGCATTTCGTCCAGCGGCGACATCTGCGGGCACAGCTGGCCCAGTTCGGTGATCTGGAAGTTCCGGCCGGTGCCCATCATGGTGATCTTGTCGCCCTTGCGGATGGCTCCGTCAAAGACGCGGATGTAGGTGACCACGCCGCGATAGTCGTCGTAGATCGAGTCGAAAACGAGGGCCCGCAGTTCGGTCTCCTCGATGCCGCGCGGAGCGGGCAGGCGCTCGACGATGGCGTCGAGCAGTTCGGTGACGCCGTTGCCGGTCTTGGCCGAGACGAAGATCACGTCGTCGGCTGAGAGGCCCAGAACCGTCTCAAGCTCCTGAGCAACCAGTTCCGGCTGGGCCGCGGGCAGGTCGATCTTGTTGATGACCGGAATGATGTCCAAGCCGTTCTCGACGGCCAGATAGGCGTTGGCCACCGTCTGGGCCTGGACGCCCTGGGTGGCGTCAACCACCAGGATCGCGCCTTCGCAGCTCGCCAGGGCCCGCGAGACCTCGTAGTGGAAGTCCACGTGGCCCGGCGTGTCGATCATGTTCAGCTCGTAGGGCTGGCCCGTGTGGACATAGCCGAGGGTGACCTCGCTGGCCTTGATGGTGATGCCGCGTTCGCGCTCCAGGTCCATGTCGTCGAGCAACTGCTCGCGGAAATGGCGGTCGGCGACCCGGCCGGTGAGTTGGATCATCCGGTCGGCCAAGGTGCTCTTGCCATGGTCGATGTGCGCGATAATCGAAAAGTTGCGTATCCGCTCCTGCCGCATGGATTCTTCCAAATTATAATCAGTGAAACCTATAAGTATACGCTGTGGACTCCCCTTTTGCCAATGTCTTCGGCGCGTAAATGACGCCGATTCGGCGGGTTGGAAGGGAGGCGGCGGAGGCCTACGGGCCTCTGTACATCGTCCGCCCGGCCGGTTAGAATTCCGTAAGATCGCGGTTTTCATCATCGGAGGTAGACCGATGGCGCTGGTCAAGGATATCCTCGCGGACAAGGGGCACGACGTGGTAACCATCGAGCGGACCGCGTCGGTGACCCAGGCGGCCCAGCTCATGACCGAACGACGCATCGGAGCCCTGATCGTCGTGCACGATGAGAAGGTGGTGGGAATCATCAGCGAACGGGATTTGCTCTCGCGGGTGCTGGGCGCCCGGCTCGACCCGGAAAAGACGCCGGTCGGGGCGGTGATGACTTGGCCGATCGCCTGGTGCCGGCTGGAGACCTCGCTGGAAGAGTGCCGCGAGGTGATGACCAAGATGCGGATCCGCCATCTGCCGGTGGTCGAGGCAGGCAAACTGGCGGGCATCATCTCCAGCCGGGACGTCCTGGCGTTCGAGATCACCGACAATCTGCGAACCATCGAGTACCTGCACGACTACATCCAGGGCAAGTACCGGTAAGAGAAGCTGGGGGGCGGACGGCTCGGTGAAAATGCGATGGCTGGAGAAGGCGGCGCTGAATTCGGCTGTTCGGGGGTGGCTGCTTCGGCGGTATGAAGCGCCGCGGGTGTTCAAGGATCTGAGCCCGATTCCCGGACGGACGGTGCTGGAGATCGGAACGGGCAACGGTCTGGGGGCGATGCTGATCAGCAAGCACCTGGCGCCGGCCACAATCGTGGCGATCGACCTGGACCCAGCCATGCTGAAAGCGGCCCGCGCCAAACTCTCCAATCCGCCCGCGTGGGCTGAAGGGCTGCCCTTGGGCTCGATCAGGCTGATCGAGGCCGACGCGAGTCGGCTGCCGTTTGAGAACGAGACCTTCGACGCTGCGTTCCTGTTCGGCGCGCTGCACCACATCGAGCCGTGGCGGCGGGTGATCGCCGAAACGTACCGGACGCTCAAGCCGGGCGGTGTGTTCGCCTTTGAGGAGGCGCTGATCGGCGAGTCGCCTCTGGCGATGAACCGCTACTGGCGGCACGTGCCCTTTGGCCTGCAAGAGCTTCGGGAAGCCCTGACCGGTGCCGGGTTTCTCGTGGAGCGGCTGAAGGTCAGCGGCCGCGGATACTGGGTGTTCGGCCGTCTCCGAAAGCCGGAGTAAAGCCAAAAGCCGGTTCAGGCGATAGCGCCGAGCAGCAGCTTTACCTCCGCGGCGATCTCATCGACGGCTTGGCGAAACAGCTCCGGGCCGTCGAGAATTCCGAAGTCCTTGTAGTAAATGGACTTATCCGCCGGCGGGAGAGCGGTAAGGTCCACCCTCTCGCCGTGGTAAAACATGGTCAGGCTGGTCTCCGACCCGGTGGCGTGGCCGATGCCGCCCGCCGCCGAGTGCTACCGGCAATCCGCCCGCGATAAGCTGCGTTTGGGATTGACAGGGTCGCCGAAGACAGATATGGTCAGCGTTTGCTCGGCAGTGCATTCACGGGGCGCAAAAGTGTGGAGGCCTTATGGAAGCGATCGGTCACAGAGCGGGTTTCGGCAGTCGGCTGGCGACGTTGGCGTTGGCGGTGTCTCTGGCGGTCATGACGGGCTGTCCGTGCTGGGAAGTCCCGGACCAGACGCCGTACAAGTCGCTTGAGGAACTGGGATTCGAGGATGACGCGATCGTGCGGCTCTATGGAGCCCCGCTGCCGTTCGTCCAGTGCTTTGGATACCATTCATGGGTGGTGATGAAACCCAAGGGCTCAGCGGTGTTCGACCGCTGGGAAGTCGGCATCTCGTGGAAAGACCCGTACGGCCACCTCTGGAAGAACGGTTACGAAGCCTACGACTACGACGCCAATCCCGGTCAATTCGTGCTCTCGGAAGTCACCGGCGAAGCGGCCGAGGCGATCATCAACTTCGTCGAGACCCAGTCGCCCAACTATCCGCTGCAGGAGCGGTTCACGCTGCTGCCCGGACCCAACTGCAACACCTACACCAACTGGGTCGTGACCAACAGCGGATGGGACTACACCTGCCCGGACCAGATGATCGGCAAAGACTTCCCCGTCAACTGGCCGCCCGCGGACTAGACCAGCACGGAGCACCCGGACCACGCGGAGACAGGCAAGAACGCGTAGAAATCCGCAAGCCGAAACAGGCTGGCGTCACTGTCACAACCGGCGGCGATCTGCAAAGATCACGTGCCGGCAGCG
>JAAYCJ010000218.1 GCA_012729815.1 Phycisphaerae bacterium
GAAAAAGGGCGCGGTGGGCCGCGCCCTTTCCTTGGTTGGCGTGGTCGCCTAGTCGACCACTTCGGCTTCGATCACCTGCGGCTCGTCCGGCGGCGATCCAGCCTCCTTGCGGAAGACGAACCGTCCGGCTTCGGCGTCGATGACGATCCGGTCGCCGTCGACGAACCGGCCGGCGAGGATCTCGTTGGCCAGTTCGTTTTCGACCTGCTGCTGGATGACCCGCTTGAGCGGCCTGGCCCCGAACGACGGGTCGTAGCCCAGTTCGACCAGCAACTCCTTGGCCGCGTCCGTGATCTCGAATCCCAGGTTCCGGTCGGCCAGCCGCCCGGCCAGATACCGCGTCTGGATCTCGACGATCTTGAGCATGTCCTCGCGCCGCAGCGGATGGAACGTGATCACCTCGTCGAGCCGGTTGAGAAACTCCGGCCGGAAGTACTGCTTGAGCACCTCCTTGACGTGCGCCTCGATCTCCCACTCGGCCGCCTCCTCCTTGGCCAGGCGGAAAATCTCGTCCGACGCGATGTTGCTGGTCATGATGATCACCGTGTTGCGGAAGTCGATGGTCCGACCGTGGCCGTCCGTCAGCCGCCCGTCGTCGAGGATCTGCAGCATGATGTTGAACACGTTGCGATGGGCCTTCTCGACCTCGTCGAACAGGATCACACTGTACGGCCGGCGATGGATCGCCTCGGTCAGTACGCCGCCCTCCTCATAGCCGACGTAGCCCGGAGGCGCCCCGATCAGCCGGGCCACCGAGTGCTGCTCCATGAACTCGCTCATGTCGATCCGCACCATCGCCTCCTCGGTGTCGAAGAGGAACTCCGCCAGGGCCTTGGCCAGCTCGGTCTTGCCCACGCCGGTCGGGCCGAGGAACATGAAGCTGCCCACCGGACGCTTCGGGTCCGACAGCCCGGCCCGCGAACGCCGGATCGCGTTCGAGACCGCCTCGACCGCTTCGTCCTGGCCGACCACCCGAAGGCGGATGCGGTCCTCCATGCGCATCAGTCTCTCCCGCTCGCCCTCGAGCATCTTCGAGACCGGAATGCCCGTCCACTTGCTGATCAGCTCGGCGATCTCCTCCGCCGTCACTTCCTCGCGGACGAGCGTCCGTTCCGATTCCTTGGCCTCCTCCAGACGTTCCCTCGCCGCGTTGAGCTGCTTTTCCAGCTCGACCATGGTGCCGTAGCGCAGCCGCGCCGCCTCCTCCAGCTTGCCCGCCCGCTGGGCGTTCTCAAACTGCACTCGCGCGTTATCGAGCTGCTCGGTCAGGTCGCGAATCTCGTGCAGCATGTTCGACTCGCGTTCCCACTCAGCCGTCAGCTCGGCGTCCTGCTCCTTGAGGTCCGCCAGTTGCCGTTCGAGCTTCTCAAGCCGGTCGCGGCTGGCCGGGTCGGTCTCCATCTTAAGGGCCTCGCGCTCGATCTCAAGCTGCATGATCCGCCGCCGGATCTCGTCGAGCTCAGCGGGCATCGAGTCGTTTTCGATCCGCAGCCGCGCCGCCGCCTCGTCGATCAGGTCGATCGCCTTGTCCGGCAGGAACCGGTCGGTGATGTAGCGCTCCGAGAGCGTGGCCGCCGCGATGATCGCGCTGTCGGTGATCCTGACGCCGTGGTGCATCTCGTAGCGGGGCTTGAGGCCTCGCAGGATCGCGATGGTGTACTCGACCGACGGTTCGGCAACGTGCACCGGCTGAAACCGCCGCTCGAGGGCCGGATCCTTCTCGACGTGCTTGCGGTACTCGTCGAGCGTGGTCGCCCCGATGCACCGCAGCTCGCCCCGTGCCAGCGGCGGCTTGAGCAGGTTGCCCGCGTCGACCGCCCCTTCAGCCCGTCCGGCCCCGACCACGGTGTGCAGCTCGTCGATGAACAGGATCACGTTGCCGTCGGACTCGACGACCTCGCGGATCACCGCCTTGAGGCGATCCTCGAACTCGCCGCGATACTTAGCCCCGGCGATCAGCGCGCCCATGTCGAGGGCGACGATCCGCTTGTCGCGCAGGCCCACCGGCACGTCGCCGTTGACGATCCGCTGGGCCAGGCCCTCGACGATGGCCGTCTTGCCCACGCCGGCCTCGCCGATCAGCACCGGGTTGTTCTTGGTCCGCCGCGAGAGCACCTGCATGCACCGGCGGATCTCGTCGTCGCGTCCGATCACCGGGTCGAGCTTGCCCTGACGGGCCATGTCGACCAGGTCGCGACCATAACGCTCCAGGGCGTTGTACTTTTCCTCGGCGTGCTCGTCGCTGACCCGCTGAGCCCCGCGAATCTCCTTCATCGCCGCCAGCACGCGGTCGCGATCGACCCCGAAGGTCGAGAGTATCTCCTTCGCCGTGCCGCGGGACTCGCAGAGGGCCAGCAGCAGATGCTCGACGCTTACGTACGAGTCCTTGAGCTGGTCGGCTTCGCTCTGGGCCTTGTTGAGCACCTCCATGAACTCCTGGTCGGCCGACGGCGTGGCCCCGCTGACCGTGGGCAGACGGTTCAATTCGCCCTGGATCGCCCGCTGCATGTGCGAGGCGTTGACCCCGATTTTGCCCAGCACCGTCGCGGCCAGCGCGTTGGGCCCCTCCGCCAGTAGCGAAGCCAGCACGTGCAGCCCGCTGACCGAAGCATGCCCGCGCTCCGCGGCGATCTGCTGCGCCCCAGCGATCGCCTCCTGGGCCTTGACTGTGAGTTTCTCCATTCGTGCCATATCGTTAACCTCCCTTTCCTATCGTGGCCGGTCAGCCGGTCTGTGCGCAGAACGTCTCCGGTACGGCCTGACCGCTCTTGATTGCCAATTCGCGTCGTTGGCGAGGCTGGTGCTAGTACACCCGGCCCGTGCGCTCGCGTCCGATCAGGGCCTTGACCCGCTTCTCGACCGACGGATGCGTGGCGAACAGATTGGCCAGGTCGCGGCCGCTGAACGGCTCGACGATGAACATGTTGGCCTGGCTCGGGTTCGCCAACTGCATAGGCCGGCGCTGATTCCCCGCGTGGAGCTTTTCGAGGGCCGTGGCCAGCGGCATCCCGTCGCCGACCAGCTCAGCCGCGTAGTTGTCCGCGTTATACTCGCGCTTCCGCGAGATCGCCATCTGGATCAGCCCGGCTGCGATCGGGGCCAGGATGATCCCCGCGATCGCCACCAGCGGATTGCCGCCCCGGCTGTCGCTCGAGCCGACCGGCACGAACCACAGCAGATACACAAAGGCGCTGATCGCTCCGGCGATCGTCGCGGCGATCGTGCTGATCAGCACGTCGTAGTGCTTGATGTGCGACAGCTCGTGCGCGATTACCCCGCGCAGTTCCTGGCGGTCCAGCGTGTTCAATATGCCCTGGGTCAGACAGACCACCGCGTGCTGCGGGTTGCGTCCCGTCGCGAACGCGTTGGGCGTCGCCGTCGGGGCCACGTACACCCGCGGCATGGGCAGGCCCGCCTTGACCGCCAGTTCGCGGACCATCTGATAGATTTCCGGCGCCTCATTCGGCGAGACCGGCTGGGCCCGCATCGTCGCCAGGGCGATCTTGTCGCTGAAGAAGTACGCGACCACGTTCATGAACCCGCCCAGAAAAAGGGCGATGATCATGCCCGTCTGGCCCCAGTACGACCCGACCAGAACAAAGATGGCCATCAGGCCCGCCAATAACATGAATGTTTTTAGGTTATTAATAAACCTGAACATGCTTTTTCTCCTTTTCGGTTCGGCAAACCGCTCATTCCGGCCAGTCGCCGAGCTTAAGATTGCCTATATGCAAATGCTGTACCAATCGCCGCTATTGTAAGGCATTGTGATGCAATCAGTTGCGGCGGCATCACAAGGTCCGCCAAACGCTATGCCATTTTGTCAGCCATCGCCTCCCAGCCGTGGCCCGATTGGTTGGGCTTGACACTTATCGGCACTACCTTATTATACGTCGATAATTACGCCAGTTTGCATCACACTCCTGTGATATGAGTGACAATCATGACGCCAAAGGAACGGGTAGCGGCGGTGATCGGGCATCGGGCGGCGGATCGGGTGGCCATCGACTTCGCCGCTCGAAGCGAGGTGGTGGCGGCCCTCAGGGACCGGCTGGGGGCGGCGTCGGACGAGGCCCTGCTGGACGCACTCGGGGTGGACCTGCGAGGCGTCGGACCCGCCTTCAAGGGGGACACCGGCGAGCTGTGTTACGCCGATCCGACGGTGGAAGTCACAGCCGATGGGGTCTACCGTGACATCTGGGGCGTGGGGTTTCGAGCCAACCGGACTGACAAGGGCTCGTACATGGACCTGGCGGCCAATCCGCTGGTGGACGTGGAGGATGCCAAGGGGCTCGACCGGCACGCGTGGCCGACGGCGGAACTGTGGGACTACTCGGGCATCGCGGAGCAGGTGCGACGAGCTGACCGGTACTGGGTGGGGGGGCACAGCCGGGGAATCTTCGAGATCAGTTGGTTTCTCCGGGGCTTCGAGAACTTTCTGATGGACCTGACCGCCGAGCCGCAGTTCGCCAGCCAGGTCATGGACCGGGTCCAAGCGTATCTCTTCGAGCGGACGCAACGGATTCTCGAGGCCGGCGGCGGACGGATCGACATGATGGAGTACAACGACGACGTGGGCGGCCAGCAGGGCATGCTGATCTCGCCGAACGTCTGGCGCGAGCACCTTAAGCCGCGGATGCGGCGGTTCGCCGAGCTGTGCCGCGGGTTCGGGGCCAGGGTCCGCTACCATTCGTGCGGATCGATCCGGCCGATCATCGGCGATCTGATCGAAATCGGCGTGGACGTCCTGAACCCGGTTCAGCCGCACGCGCGGAACATGGACCCGCGCGACCTCAAACGCGAGTTTGCCGGGCGGATCACCCTCAACGGCGGGATCGACACCGAAGAGCTTCTGCCCCGGGCGTCGGCGGATCAGGTCCGCGATGAAGTAGGCCGGTTGATCGAGGCGTTGGGGCGAGGCGGAGGCTACATCCTCGCTCCCTCGCACGTCTTCCAGGGCGACGTGCCGATCGAAAACGTGCTGGCCGTCTACGAGGCGGCACTGGGGCGAAGGTTCTGATATCCCGGAGTAGGATTGATGCGGATCGCAACGATCGAACACGTGGCGTTCGAAGGGCCCGCGAGCGTGGCGGCGTGGGCGACGCAGCGAGGCCATTCGCTCTCGCGCACGCCGATCTTCCGGGATGGCGAGCGGTTGCCGACGCTGGGGGATTTCGACGCCCTGGTGGTGCTGGGCGGGCCGATGAACGTCTACGAGTTCGACAAGCATCCCTGGCTGAGGGCGGAGACCGAGCTGATCGGCGAGGCCATCGCAGCGGGCAGGATGGTGGTCGGCGTGTGCCTTGGTGCGCAGTTGATGTCAGTGGCGCTGGGCGGAAAGGTCACTCGCAACCACCATCACGAGATCGGCTGGTTCGACGTGAACCTGACCGCCGAAGGGCAGGCCCTGGCTGCGTTCGACGGCTTTCCCGCCGCGTTTCCCGCGTTCCACTGGCACGGCGATACGTTCGAGATCCCAGCCGGGGCGGTGCGCGCGGCATCCAGCGAGGCCTGCGTCAACCAAGCGTTCGTCTACGGCGACCGGGCGGTCGCCCTGCAATTCCACCTGGAATCGACGCCGCAGAGCGTGAACCTGCTGATCGAGAATTGTGCTGACGAACTGACGGAAGGGCGGTACATTCAAAGGCCCGAGCCGATGCGGTCAGACGACGGCCGCTTTGCCCGGATCAACCGCCTGATGACACGGCTTCTGGATAACCTTGAAAAGCAGTGACGGACTCCGCCGAGGGCGACGGAGCTACAGAACGGGAGACGACGGTGGGCAAGTATCGACTCGAGCATTCACCCAGCCAAATCGCGGCGATTGTGGATCGGTATCAGCAGCTTCGGGCCAAACGCGAGCCGCTGGCTCGGGCCTTCCTGGACGGCACGCGGCCGTACATGATCTTCCACACACCCGGCAACGACCTGTGGAGCGACACGTCAGACCCGGAAGACTGCTTCGTGCGAAATCTCGACCTGGTGGAGCAATCGCTGGCCGTGCCCAGCGATCACCTGCCGACGCTCGAACCGTGGTTCGGCACGGGCCTGTATGCCAACATGTACGGCTGCGATTACGTCTGGCGCGACGGCGAAGCCCCGTGCGTGCACTACCGCTTTCACAGCCTCGACGAGGTGCGCAGCCTGGCCAAACCGCGATGGGAAGACAGCGACATCGCCCACCTCGTGCTCGATACGATCCGGTACTTCAAGTCCAAGACCGGCGACGCGATCCCGATCGTCTGGACCGACACCCAGTCGGCCCACGACACGGCCACGCTGATCCTCGACGCCAGCGAGGTCTTTACCGCCTGCCTGACCGAGCCGGAGACGATCATGGCATTCATGCGAAACATCAATGCCCTGATCATCGAGTTCAGCAAGGTCCAAGCCGAGTTGATCGGCGACGCGCTGGTGATGCCGGGCCACATCATGCTCTCGAACGCCGGGTTCACCGGCATGTCGATCTCGGATGACAACCTGGCCGTCGGTTCGCCCGCCGTCAACGCCGCGTGCAACCTGCCGCTGGATGAGGAAATCGGCAAAGCGTTCGGCGGCGTCGCGATCCACTCGTGCGGCCAGTGGGACCGGACGATGAGGCTGCTGGCCAGGCACGTGCCGTCGTGCGTGGCCATCGACTGCGCCCTGGAGACCGGAGGCGACCCGAATCCCAACCCGCCCGAACCTGTCCGCGACGCCATCGCCGGAACCGGCATTCACCTGCACGTGCGGTTGACCAGCGACACGCCGGCGATGTGCGAAATCATCAAACGGGTCGCGCATCCGGATATCAAACTGATCGTCCACCCGAACTTCACCGACGTTCCCACCGCCGAGAGAAATTACGAAGCCATCGGCAGCCTGCTCAAACGATTCTACGGCGTCTGACGCCGAAATAGCGAGTGGACCTCGCCTTACATATCTCCAGGCATTCTCCGCGTGGTCCGCGTACTCCGTGCCTCCGGAAGGGCAAGTCGAAAAACACCTACCAGACCCGGTTGAGCTGTTCGCTCCGCCCAGACAGAAAGTCGCGGCAGTTCTGCAGGGCTGTCTGGGCCATGCGGCGGTTGCTTTCGCGGGTGTTCGAGCCGGTGTGCGGGGTCATGACGACATTGTCGAGCGTCCGCAGGTCGGCTTGTGGGTCAGCCGGCGCGTAAGGTTCCTTCTCGAATACGTCCAGACCGGCGCCGGCGAGTCGGCCGGACCGCAAGGCCTGATAGAGGGCGGCCTCATCGACCACGGCGCCTCGGGCGGTGTTGATGAAAAAGGCCCCTTCGCGAAAGCGGGCGAAACGCGACGCGTCGAAAAACCGATGGGTCTCCGGCGTCGAAGCCATGTGGACCGAGACCGCGTCGGCTTCGGGCAGCGCCGCGTCGATGTCGCTGGTGTAGCTCTGAAGGTGGTGTCGGCCGAGGAATTCGGCTGGAGACAGGTTCTCCTCTTGCGACAGTTGGTCCAAGGGCCGACGGCCAAAACCGATGACGTTCATGCCGAACCCAGCCCCGGCGATCCGGGCGACGGCCCGGCCGATCTGACCGAACCCAGCCGCCAGAAGCGTCTTGCCGAAGAGCTCCACGCCAGCCGACGACGACCACCGGCCCTCGCGCATCCGCCGATCCTCGCAAGCCACGTTCCGCGTGACCGCGCCCATCAGCCACATCGCGTGCTCAGCCACCGAACGCGTCAGTACGCCGGGCGTGTTGGTCAGCGTCACGTTGTGCTCCCGGCAGAGCCGCTGATCGACCCCGTCGTAGCCCACGCCGAACCGGGCGATCAACCCGCCGGCCACGGCCTCATACAGCGGACCGGTATACCGATCAACGCCCAGAATGACCGCCCGGCAGCCCGTCCGGCAAACCGCCCGGGCCAGATCCGCCTCCACAGCGGGGGCCTCGCGCACGTCCAGATCGTCGGCTTGGTCCCAGACCGGCCGGCCCTTGGCGTACTGCACGCTGGTCACCAATACCACGTCTTTCATCATCAGCCTCCGCTCGTTTTCGCCGAAGAGGCCACTATAATGTCTCCGGCCAACGCCGCCAACGGTTATCGGACCTCGGCCCCTGCGCTTTTAGGCTTGCTTTCGGAAGTCAAGAGGCATTAAATTACGGTCTTTCAACGCGTTCGCCGGCGGTCTTTGGCGGCTTGGTCGGCAAGGGCAGGGCGGACCCGGAGTGCAGGCATCCGTTCA
>JAAYCJ010000219.1 GCA_012729815.1 Phycisphaerae bacterium
GGCGTAGGGGGCTTCGCCGGGCTGTTCCGCTTGGACTATCACGAGAAGCTCTTTCAGCGGAACTACCGCAAGCCGGTGCTGGTCGCGTGCACGGACGGCGTGGGCACCAAGCTGCTCGTCGCCCAAATGGCCAAACGTTTTGACACCATCGGCATTGACCTGGTGGCGATGAACGTCAACGACCTGCTGGCGACCGGGGCCGAACCGCTGCTGTTCCTGGATTACCTGGCGGTCGGGCGGCTTGATCCGGAGCGGGCGGTGGAACTGGTCGAAGGCATCAGCCGCGCCTGTCAGGAGGCCGACTGCGCCCTGATCGGCGGCGAGACGGCCGAGATGCCCGACCTGTACGAAAAGGACGATTTCGACCTGGCGGGATTCTCCGTCGGCGTGCTCGAACTGCACAAGACCATCGACGGATCGCGGATCGAGCCGGACGACGTCATCCTGGGCCTCGCCAGCAGCGGCCTGCACAGCAACGGCTACAGCCTCGCTCGCAAGATCATCTTCGACAAGCTGCAACTGCGGATTGACGATCCGCTGCCGGGGCTGGACGCGACGGCCGCGGACGAATTGCTCAAACCGACGCGGATCTACGTGCAGCCGGTGCTATCGGTGCTCCGCTACTACCGGGTCAAGCAGGCGGTCCGCGGCATGGCCCACATCACCGGCGGCGGCCTGCCGGGCAACGTCATCCGCGTGCTGCCGAAGGACTGCCAGGCGCTAATCGAGACGGATTCGTGGCCCGTGCCGGAGATTTTCGACCTGCTGGCGTCGCAGGGACCGGTCGAGCGCGAGGAGATGTTCCGCGTGTTCAACATGGGCATCGGCTTTGTGATGATCGTGCGGCCGACGTTCGCCGATTCGATCGCCCGGCAGCTCCGCCGCGCCGGCGAGCAGGTCTACCGGATCGGCCGGATCAAGTCCGGCAAGACCGCCGTGGAACTCCGCTGAGTTCAGCGGCCGTAGCGCGACGGCGGCGCGCCGAAACGACGGGAAAATGCGCTGCTGAAGTGGAACGGGCTGGAAAACCCCAGCTTCCCAGCGGTCTGCGACACCGAATGGCCCATCCGCAGAAACTCAACGGCCATGCCGAGCCGCAGATCATCGTAGTAGCGCTTCGGCGTCTTGCCCGTGGTCTGGAGGAAAACCTGGCGAAATCGCCGCTCACCCAGGCCCGCCGCCTCAGCCCATTCCCGCAGGCCCACCCGTCCCGAAAGGTCGGCGTGCATCTTCTCGATCACGCGGGCGATCGCCCGCTGGTGCGGCTGGGGTTTGCCGTCCTGACGCTGCCGATCGACCCAGCGGTGAAGCATCAGCGACAGGTATGCTGAGGCGCAGCGTCGTGAGGACCGGCCGGTCTTGCGGAGCAGGGCCATGCAGTCGCTGACGTCCTCAACGTCGCGCTGGTGGGCCGTCACTCGCAAAACCCGATCCAGCGGCACGCCGAGCTCGCCCTCGACGAAGCATTCGAACCACCAGAAGTCCCACCGTCCGCCCAGACAGCGGTACCGCCGCAGACGAGGGTGATCGAACAGCAGCAGCGTGTCGGCCTCGACGGTCAGCGGCCCGAAGTCATCCGACTCGAGGGCCCCTTGGCCCGCCAGCGTGCGCAGAACGACCAGGCCGCTGCGCCCATCCGACGGGCGCGGCCGGACGTCGTACGAGTCGTCGGCCTTGACCGACCAGACGGCCTGGAGGGCCAGGCCCGCCGCGGTCTGCGGCGAGCGTGTGATCGAACAGTCGTTCCACATGCCTCCAGAGTACCCGAATTACCGAAATATGTATAGATTATTCCCGTTTACGCATCGTATTCAGAGCTAGCGTGCCGTATAGTGTATGCTGTATGACTGGCGACCCGATATGAAGGAGTGCCCGATGAACGTTACCGACGGTGTTCGAGCCCCGGTGCCTCGCGACCAGATGACGCCCGCCGCGCGAAAGCTCCGCGATTTCTACGAACGCAAGCCCGGCGCCCCGCTCTATCAGCGGGAGTTCGGGTTCTACTGCCTGGAGGCATGGAAGCGGCAGGGCATGCCGCAGGACGTGCCGATGGACGAGCTTTTCGGCTATGACCCGCCGGCCAAGCACTATCTGGGGCAGCTTGGCTGGTGCGAAGCGGGCTTCGTGCCTGCGTTCGAGACGCGAGTCATCGAGGACCGCGGCGATTACGAAGTGGTCCAGGACTGGGCCGGTCGGCACGTGCTCTACTTCAAGGGCCGACGCGACGGGTTCATGCCGGAATACCTGGATCATCCGGTCAAGGACATGGCGACGTGGGAAGAACACTGCCGCTGGCGGATGGACCCGGCCACGCCGCAGCGGTACGCCGACCTCGAAAAGCGAATGGCCCAGGCCGCCGACGAGGCGCGGCAGGGCCACATCATCTGCCAGAACCTGGTCGGCGGCTACATGTATCTGCGAAGCCTGATCGGCCCGGAGGAGTTGCTATACGCCTTCCACGATCAGCCGGAGCTGATCCACGCGTGCATGAAGACGTGGCTGGAACTGGCCGACGCGGTGATCGCCCGCCATCAGAAACACGTGACGATCGACGAGTTCTTTCTGGCTGAGGACATCTGCTACAACCACGGGCCGCTGATCTCGCCCGAGATGATGCGGGAGTTTCTGTTCCCGTACTATCAGCAGCTCATCGCAAACCTTCGCAGCCGACAGATCGACCGCTCGCGGCGCCTGTATATTCAGATCGACACCGATGGGTTCGCCGTGCCCGTCATCGACGTCTACCGCGAAATCGGGATGGACTACATGAGCCCGTTCGAGGTGGCCTCCGGATGCGACGTGATCGAAGTCGGTCGGCAATGGCCCGACCTGCTCATCCACGGCGGAGTCGACAAGCGGGTTCTGGCCCAGGGCAAGAACGCCATCGACCGCATGGTCGACCGCATCTTCCCCGCCATGCAAAAGCGCGGCGGCTATATCCCTACCTGCGACCACGGCGTGCCCGAGGAGGTGCCGTACGAGGATTATCTGCACTACCGCAGACGGTGCCTCGAATTCGCCTGAGAAAGGATTGATTCGGCTCATCCAGCCGTAAAAGGTGGAGAACTGCGGCCCATTCTGTCGTATAATTCATGGGTCATCAACACCAGTACGGAGGTCGCCGATGAGCAGTAAAGTCGCGGTCGTCAGGACGAGGCCCGAGACGGTTCTGGCCGATATCCGCCGGTGCATGGAACTGGCCGGGGTGGCCGGCGCGCTGGACCGGTCGGCGACGACGATCCTCAAGAACAACCTCTCGTGGCACCTGATGTACCCCGGTGCCAACACCACGCCGTGGCAGCTTGAGGGAACGATCCTGGGGCTGCGGGCGGCTGGGTTCGATGACTTGGTGTGCGTCGAGAACCAGACGGTCGTCACCAGCGCCGAGCGCGGCGAGATGTACAACAAGCAGCGGCCGGTCTGCGAGCACTACGGCGTGCCCATCCGCTACAACTTCCGGCCGTCGGATATGCGGTTTGAGGTCTACGAGCCGAAGTCGCCGATGCTCGTGCTCGACAAGATTTTCCCGGAGGGCATCCGCATCCCGAACTACTTCCACGGCAAGAACGTCGTCCACCTGCCGACGGTCAAGTGTCACATCTACACCAATACCACCGGCTCGATGAAGAACGCCTTCGGCGGCCTGCTTGACAACCGCCGGCACTACTGCCATTCGCAAATCCACGAAACGCTGGTTGACCTGCTGGCGATCCAGAAGGAAATTCACACCGGCGTCTTTTCGGTGATGGACGGCACGACCGCCGGCAACGGGCCGGGCCCGCGGACGATGATCCCGGTGGCCAAGAACGTGATGCTCGCCTCGGACGACTGCGTGGCCATCGACGCCGTGGCGGCCAAGATGATGGGCTTCGAACCGATGGACTACAAGTTCATCCGCCTGGCCCACGAACGCGGCCTGGGCGTCGGACGGTTCTCCGAGATCGAGATCGTCGGCGACGCCGACGCCGCGGCTGAGTCGTGGGGCTTCTGCACCGGCGACAACGCCGCATCGAGCGTCGGCAAGCTCTTCTGGTTCGGGCCGCTGCGGTGGCTCCAGACCCTGATGTTCCACACGCCGATCGTCTACTCGTTCATCTTCGGTTCGGCGATCTATCACGACCGGTTCTGGTACCCGTTCCGCGGCAAAGCCGTGGTCGACGAGTGGCTCGCCAACAGCCAGTGGGGCCGCCTCTTCGGCCGGTATCAACCCGGAACGCTGGAGACCCAACCGCAGCGGCAGGTGGCGAACTGACCAACGCACAGCGGGCAAGATGAAACCGCGGATCATTCCATTTGACGACTCCTGGTGGCCCGCCCTCGTGGCGTTCCTCAACGAACACTGGCAGGCCAATCATCCGGTTACACAGCGGGAGTTGTTCTTCTGGCAGTACAAAGGCTTTGGACCGCGGGCGGGCGTGAATGCGTCGCGGATCGCGGTTGTCGGCGATGCGATCGTGGGGTTTCTCGGCGCGATCCCGGGGCTGTATCGGCTCGACGGCCAACAGGTCGCCGGATCAGCCCTGGCGCTGTGGGTAGTGCACCCGGACCATCGGCCGAAGGGTCTCGGCATTGAGCTCTTCAACGCGGTGGTGGGGGAGTCGCAAGTCAGCGTCTGCCTCGGCGTCAACCCGCACGTCAGCCGGTTCTACACCGCTGCGGGCTATCGGCAGCTTGACTCGCTGCACCGCTACGCCGTTCCGCTGGACCCGCAGGCATATCCGCTCCTTCTGAAGCAGTTGCCCGAAAACGGCAGGGGGGACATCCAGGAGTGGTTTGGCGGCTTAGGGCTTGATGACGCTTCGCCAGTCGAACCACAGACGATCCAGCCGGCCGAATTGGCTGAGTTCTGGTACGACGCCGGATCGCGCTGGCGGCTGGCGCTGGAGCGAACTGAGGAGTTTTGGGCCTGGCGATATCGCGACGCGGTTGCCTTTTCATACCGCATGTTCGGCTCGCCGCACGGCAGCTATGTTATCGGACGTTGCGAGAAGGCTTCACATCCCCTGCACCCGGAATTGGAGGGAAGGGCAGTCTTGCGGATCATCGAACTCCTGCCGACGCCCGGCGACGCACCGGATAGCATGATCAACCTGCTTCGCAGCGTCCTGGCCTGGGCCCACCGGCAGGGCGGTATCGCAGCGGATTTCCAGTGCTCAAGCCGCGTCCTCGAACCGATCCTGGCCGCCGCGGGTTTTCGCCAGCGCTGCGAGCAGCAGCCGCTGGCCCAGTTGCCCGAACTCTTCTCGCCGGTCCGCCACGACGTGGCTGCGATCAACGCATTCATCAGGATCAACGGCGACGCCAACCCCATCGCCTTCGACCAAACCTACCTCGTCAAATCCGACGGCGACATGGACCGCCCGACACGATGGTCCTTATGAACTCATGATGTGACCTGCCGCGTGTATTCGACCGGTTCGGCGTCCGCCCGCGTCGGCAAATCGTTCGTGTCTAGACGCGGCAATCGCAGCGGGCAGTCCTCGCCCGTGGCCACCGCGAAACGTGTGGTGAACCCGGCGCAACATCCGCTGGTCCGCAGTATCTCCAGCAGCGAATCGTTGCACGACCCATAAGGATAGGTCATAAACCAATCGCAGCCGTCGACGCCGAGATCGGTCATGAACGCCATCGACCGGCGGATCTGCTCGGCCTGGTGGTGGGGGGGGAGACTCGCCAGCCAGTAGTGATCGTAGCCGTGATTCGCCACGGTCATGCCCGCGGCGATCATCGCCCGCAGTTCCTCGCGGCTCATGTACAGCTCAGCTGCGAACACACGCTCGTCGTCGGTCACGTATTTGCGGAACAGCTCATCGGTGATCTCCGCGCGAAGCTGCTCGGGCAGGTCCCGCTGGAGCATCCGTTTGATGAAGATGACCTCAGCCGGATCGAACCGGTTGGGGTGAGCCAGTTCATCCCAGTACTCCGTATTCGTCCGCAGGCCGTGCGCGTCGCGGTGGCGATCGACCAGCGAGAAGAGCTCGTCCACCGCCCTGCTGACGTTATCGGACGTTGCCGAAAGGATGAAGTGAATCTTGTTCACATCCAGCACCCGGCCCTCGATGACCGACCGCGCCACGGGTGCGAACACGCCGCTCAGCTTGTGCTCCCGCAAAATCGGCAACACATTCTCAAAGTGGTCGCGATACCCATCGTCAAACGTCAGCAGAACCGCATTCCGCGGCAGTCGAAAGCTCGCGTCCCGAACCGCCCGAACCAGCTCAGCCGCGCCGATCGGCTCGTAATGCCGCAGCACATATTCAATCTGCCCGCGAAACCCGCCGACCGACCGAGCCTTGATCCCTGGATACGGCGTCGCCTCGGCGTCACGCACGTAATGGTACATCAGAATCGTCAGTTGTTGGATCATGGTACAGAGAGTATCGGAGCACGCCCAGCCAGGCAACCA
>JAAYCJ010000220.1 GCA_012729815.1 Phycisphaerae bacterium
GCGGTTCTACTCGCGGCGCTGGTAGTCGCCTTGGGGGTGGCTCTCTTGCGCAGGTCCTTGTTCCATCGGTGTTTGCGTGCGGGTCGGCTCCTCCGGAATGATCGCCCAGGCGATGATGTACGTGACGACCAGCGGAACGATCCCGGTCAGGATGGTCAGAAACACCAGTCCCAACCGCAGGATAGTCGGGTCGACGTCGAGCAGGTGGCCGAGTCCGCCGCAGACGCCACCGAAGACTTTATCGGTTCGGGAACGGTAGATTCGCGTCATGGCTTGGTCTCCTTCCTATTTCCCCAAATCCCCTATATTGACACCTGATTGATTCTATTATCCTGTTTGACGGGTGTGGTCCCAAGAGTTTTCGGATTTTGGAAAGGCCTTGACTCGATGGCAAATTGATATGATGATATGGTTGTCATACAAATTTTGGAGCGGGACGCGGCTTATGGCCAACAATGCAGTTAAATCAGCTACAGTTGAGCTATTGAGTAGCCCATCGGGGGCCGCCGGGCAGGCCAACGGGGCGGCGATGGCGTCGGTTGAGCGGTCGACTCTGGTGGAGCGGGTGGTCAACGTGTTGGTGGACTACCTGAGCAACGCCGGGTTGCAGCCGGGTGATCGGTTGCCGACGGAGCAGCAGCTCACGGAGATGGCGGGGGTGAGTCGGATGGCGCTGCGGGAGGCGATGATTCGGCTTCGGGCGCTGGGTCTGGTCGAGGCGCGGCAGGGGTCGGGGTGGTATTACCGGAAGTTCAGCCCGGCTGAGATATTTCAGCAGCTATCGCCTTTGCTCAAGAGTTTTTCGCACGCGGACGTCAATCAGATCATGCAGGTTCGGGTGAACCTGGAGCCGGCGATCGCGCAATTGGCGGCCCAGAACATCAGCGCGGCCGGCCTGGATGAACTGACGGGGCATTCGCGGGCGATGCTGATCAACCTGAATCACAAGGAAGCGTTCATCGAGCACGACATGGCGTTCCACATGGTGTTGGCGCGGGAGTGCGGGAACGGGATTCTGGAGGTGATTAGCGCGATATTGAAGGACCTGAGCCGCAGCGCCCAGTGGGCGTATCGCGACACGGTGAAGGACCGGACGCGTTCGGTGGAGTTCCACGAGGAGATTTTAGGCGCGGTGCGCAGCCGGGACGGGGAGGGGGCGTACCGAGCGATGCTGGGCCATATCGAGGTGGTCTGGAACCGGGTCGATCAAGAATCGTAGAGGTTGATACTCGTCAAAGCACTGCCCGACGATCACACCCCAGAAGGTATAATGGATTCAAGTCATTATTTCAGGTGATGCGATGAGCGGAACCGGGACGGTTGACGTTTGCGAGGAAGCACGGACCTACAGCGGCCGCAGCCCGCGGGTGGGCCGGTTGGTCGAGCAGATCATGTCGCGGGGCGTTTCGTTCCTCAGGGAGGCGGAGCCGTTCGCGCGGGAGTTGGCGTTGTATCGGGCGCCGGAGGAGCTTTCGGCGGTCCAGACGCGTGCGCGGATGCTGCTGGAGCTGGTGAAGCTGTCGCGACTGGAGGTTTACGAGGACTGGTCGCTGGCGGGCGAGCATCTGTGCCAGTTTTGGCCTCTGGCGGACGAGAAGTGGGAGGCGCGGATACCGGAACTGGAGAGATTGGGTGTTCCGGCGGATCGGGTCGGGCGGCTTCGCGATCGGGTGTTGCGGTTTGGTCTTCACAGGGGTCCGTTCTACGCGATCGGGCCGGGCACGCCGGAGTACAGCCGGGGGTTGGGGACGTGGAGCGCGGACAGCAAGGCTTACTGGGCGTACGGGTGGAGCGAGAACCATTCGGTCCGTGACTATCCGAAGCTGGTGCGGATGGGTTTCGCGGGCCTGCGGGATGAGATTCTGGAGCGGATGCGGTCGGCGCGGATCAGCGATCCGGGTTTTCCGGAGAGCGAGGATTTCTGGCAGGCGGGGTTATGGGTATGCGAGGCGGGGATTCTGCTGGGTCAGCGGTATGCGGAGTTGGCTCGTCGGATGGCGGGTGAGGCGTCCGATCCGCAGGAGCGCGCGCGTCTGACGCGGATGGCGGAGGCGTGCGAGCGGGTACCCGGGGAGGGGGCTCGGACGCTGTTCGAGGCGGTTCAGGCGTTGTGGTTTGGGCACATTCTGACGTGCGGGGAGGACCTGATCAACGCGAATTCGATCGGGCGGCTGGATCAGATGCTTGAGCCGTACTACCAGGCGGACCTGGCGGCAGGTCGGATCACGCGGGATGAGGCGGTCGAGTTGATGGAAGAGTTGGCGTGCAAGCTGTACGCGGAATACGACGTCCAGGCGATTGTGCTGGGCGGGCGGACGCGGGACGGGCGTTGCGCGGTGAACGCGATGAGCGAGATCATCCTGGAGGCGACGGGGAACGTGGGTTTCGTGCGGGATGTGTCGGTGCGGCTGACGCCGGACACGCCGTCGGATTTCGTCGACCGGTGTGCAGGGGTGGTGATCCGCGGCGGCGGGATTCCGTTCTTTTTCAACGATGAGAGTTTTATTCCGGCGTTGACGGATCGGGGGATTGCGTTGGAGGACGCCCGGGATTACGCGCCGATCGGCTGCATTGAGCTGACGATTCCGGGCCGTGCGCTTCCGCACGCGGTATCGGGATGGTTTCACGCGACCAAGTGCCTTGAGCTGGCGTTGTTTAACGGCTGCGATCCGCGGACGGGCGAGCAGATGGGGCCCGAGACGGGGCTGCTGACGGACTTTGCGAGTTACGATCAGCTCATGGAGGCGTTCCGCAAGCAGATGGAGTTTTTCATCGAGCGGATGGTCTATCTGATCAACCGGGGCGAGTTGCGACAGCGGGAGCAGGGTCCGCTGCCGCTGTGGTCGGTGCTGACGGATGACTGCATTGCCCGCGGTCGCGACATCACGAACGGCGGGCCGGTGTACAACTACCATTCGATCTGTTTTCTGGGGACGGCGAACGTGGCGGATTCGCTGGCGGCGGTCAAACATCTGGTGTTTGAGCGGGGCGAGGTGGGCAAGGAGGAGCTGCTTTCGGCGTTGCGGGCGAACTTCGAGGGTTACGAGGTTCTGCGTCAGCGATTGCTGAAGGACGCGCCGAAGTACGGCAACGATTGCGATGAAGTGGACCAGATTGCGGCGTGGTTGGACAACTGGTTTATCGACCAGATGGACCAGTACCGCAGCAGCCTGGGCGGCCGGTTTTTCGTGCATCTGTTCACGTTCCTGTGCAACATCATGTTCGGACAGGGTCTTGGAGCGACGCCGGACGGTCGTCTGGCGGGTCAGCCGATCGCGTATTCGCTTTCGGCGCATCAGGGGCGCGACGAGCGGGGTTTGACGGCGATGCTGAACACGCTGGCGAAGCTGCCGCACCATCGTGCGGCGGGTGCGTCGGCGGCGATCATCGACATCAACCCTTCGATGCTGGCCGGTTCGGACGGGGCGCAGCGGCTGGGGCAGATCATCCGGGCGGCGATGCGGATGGGGGTGGGACAGATGCAGATCAACGTGGTGACGGTGGATCGTCTGCGGAAGGCGCAGCAGGATCCGGAGCGATATGGGAACATACCGGTCCGCGTGGCTGGTTATTCGCAGATGTTCAAGCTTCTGAGCCCGGACTTGCAGGAGCACGTGATTGCCCGGACGAAGCACCAGTAGGACCTTTGCCGAAGACAGCCGCCATGAGCAAGACCAGGAACAAGCCCCGTATCCCATCCGCCCGCCGCGGCGCGGGCCACGCGTTTGAAGCGGTGGTGTTCAACATTCAGCGTTGTTCGACGCACGACGGTCCGGGTATTCGGACGGTGGTGTTTTTGAAGGGTTGTCCGCTTCGGTGCGCGTGGTGCCACAATCCGGAGTCGTGGGATGGGCGTCCGGAGCTCTGGTGGTCGGCGCAGGGGTGTTTGGGGTGCGGGCGGTGCGTTTCGGTGTGTCCGGCGCAGGCGATCGAGTTTGACTCGGCGAGCGGGGAGCGTCGGTGGTCGAAGGAGGCGTGCATCCGGTGCGGCGCGTGCGCGGCGGCGTGCCCGTCGAAGGCGCTGGAGCTGGTGGGCCGGCTGGTGACGGCGGAGTCGCTTTTTGGAGAGGTTCGGCGGGACCGGGCTTTTTACGACGAATCGGGCGGTGGGGTGACGCTGTCGGGCGGCGAGCCGCTGATGCGTGCGGATTTCGCTGAGCGGTTTTTGTCGTTGTGCCGTGAGGATGGCATTCACACATGCGTGCAGACGTGCCTTCACGCGGGGTGGCCGGCGATGGCGCGGTTATTGCCGGTGCTGGATTGGGTGCAGGCGGATCTGAAGGCGGTGGACGGCGAGGTTCACCAGCGGCTTACGGGGGTTTCGAACGAGTTGATTTTGGAGAATCTCGGGAAGCTGGCGGCGACGGATGTGCCGTTTGAGGTGCGGGTGCCGGTGATTCCGGGTCACAATGATGGGCCGGAGGAGCTGTCGCGGATGGCTGAGTTTCTGGCGGGTCTGTCGCGGTTGCCGGTGGTGGAGTTGCTGGCGTATCACCGGTTGGGTGAGGATAAGTTTGGGCGTCTTGGGTTGGCGTATCCGTTGATGGGCCTGGATGCGCCGGATGAGGCGACGATGCGGGAGCGGGTGGGGGCGTTTACGCGGCGCGGGCTTCGCGTTCGATACCGTGATGTTGAGTATGCAGGCGATGGGACTTCGGTCAAAGGAGCAGCCGAATGAAACTCAGGAAGACGTCGTGGATTGACGGGCAGTGGGTTGATGGCAAGAGCAAGGTGGACGTGCTGAATCCGGCGACCGGGAAGAGTCTGGCGAAGGTCGCGCAGCTTGACGCGGAGCAGATTGGCGAGGCGGTGTCGGCGGCGGACCGGGCGTACCGGAGCGGGGTCTGGTCATCGAAGACGCCGCAGCAGCGGGCGGCGGTGTTGTCCCGTGCGGCGGGGATTTTGCGGCGTCGGTCGGAGGAGTTCGCGCAGGTGGAGACGGCGAACGTGGGCAAGCCGCTGAAGGAGTCGCGGTTTATCGACGTGGCGGCGGCGATCGATACGCTGGAGTATTATTCAAGCATCGCCGGGTTGCTGTCGGGCGAGTCGCCTCGGGTGGGCGACGGGATGATCGATTTCACGCGGCGCGAGCCGATTGGGGTGGTGGGATTGATCACGCCGTGGAATTTTCCGGTGATGCTGGCGGTGCGGAAGCTTGCTCCGGCTCTTCTGGCGGGTAATACGGCGGTGTTGAAGCCGGCGACGGTGACGCCGCTGACGACGCTGCTGCTGGCTGAGGTTCTGGCGGAGGCGGAGCTTCCGGCGGGGGTGGCGAACATCGTGACGGGATCGGGCGGGATGGTGGGGAAGGTGTTGAGCGAGCATCCGGCGGTTCACAAGGTGAGTCTGACGGGTTCGGCGGAGGTGGGCTCGAAGCTGATGGCGGCGTGCGCGGGGGATTTGAAGGCGACGTGCATGGAGTTGGGCGGCAAGAGCCCGGCGGTGGTGTGCCGGGACGCGGACATGGAGAAGGCGGTGGACGGGGTGCTGTTCGGGGCGTTTTTGAATCAGGGCGAATGCTGCTGCGCGGCGACGCGTCTGCTATTGGACAAGCCGATCGCCAAGAAGTTCCTGGATCGGTTCATTGAGGCGGTGAAGGGGAAGATCGTGTTGGGCGATCCGGCGGAGGAGAAGACGACGATGGGTCCGCTGATCAGCCGTGAGCATCTGGATCGGGTGGCTGGTTACGTGGATCGGGCAGAGCGGGAAGGTGGCAAGGTGCTGTATCGGGGGGAGGTCGGCGGGTTGGCGGCGGGCGGGTTCTGGTATCCGCCGGTGGTGATGCAGGCGGATCCGTCGATGGAGATTTACCGGGAGGAGGTTTTCGGTCCGGTTCTGGCGGTGACGGTGTTTGACGGGCTCGACGCGCTGTTGGCGGCGGCGAACGACACGGATTACGGTCTGGCGGCGAGCATTTTCACGGAGAGCATGCCGACGGCTGAGCGGGCGGTTCGGGAGCTGGCGGCGGGCACGGTGTGGGTGAACTGCCACAACGTCGTGTTCAACGCGGCACCGTACGGCGGGTACAAGCACAGCGGGATCGGGCGGGAGTGCGGGGTGGAAGGGCTGCTGGCGTATACGCAGATCAAGAACGCGATCATTTACGGCGGTTCGGCGCCGTTCGGATGGTATTAAGGAGTAGTCAATCATGTCACGGGAAATCTGTCAGACGTACTGGCCGTGGATGCCTTTTGACGACGGGATCGCCGCGGACCGGCGGTCGGCGATGGTTTCGTCGCTGAACGAGGTCAGCGAGTTTTACTCGGCGGGTTTTATCGAGGAGGCGGACGCGCCGCTGTATCGGCGATACGCGTTGGCGCTGCTTCGGTGCGCGGAGCGGATGCCGCTGCCGGCGTGGGAGGGGACGTGGCTTTATCCGGCGACGCCGCCGTGGCGTGGCGACGTGCCGGAGTACGCGGGGCGTTTCTGGAACTGGCAGGCCTCTGACAAGCGTCGTCAGCCGGTTTGCTGCTACCAGTATTTCATCCCGCTTTTTTTCGGTTTCCTCGGCCGCGCGCCTCTGGACGAGAAGGTTGCGGCGTGCGGGTCGGCGCCGGAGCAGGTTGAGGCGTTGACGGTGTTCTGGGAGCGGGTCTGGGCGAAGCTGACGGCGCTGGCTGGCGGATGGGCGCCGGGCGGATGGACGCACTGCACGGTGAACCACGAGCGGGTGATGCAGGAAGGGTTCGAGGGTCATCGCCGGCGGATCGAGAGGCAACTGGCCGATCCGTCGCTGGAGGAGTCGCAGCGGGTGCTGGAGGAGTCGCTGCTGGTCGTGCTGGACGCGGCGGAGGTGTTGCGGAATCGGATGATCGCGCAGGTGGAGCAGACGGACCTACCGGATCGGCTTGACGTGAAGCTCAAGCTGATCGAGGCGTTGAACGAGGTTCCGCTTCGGCCGGCGCGGAGTTTTTACGAGGCGATGCTGAGTCTGAGTTTCACGTTCTACTTCGAGGACTGCGACAGTCCGGGGCGGATGGACCAGTATTTGTTGGATTTCTATCGGCACGACCGGGAGGCGGGGCTGATCGACGAGGAGTTCGCCAAGGAGTTGCTGGGCGAATTCTGGACGAGCATGGACCGGGTGGGGGCGTGGAACGTGGCGATCGGCGGGACGCGCGGTCCGGAGGGCGACAGCGCGGTCAACGAGTTGACGTATCTGATTCTGGAGACGGTGAAGCATCGCCGTCGGCCGAATTTGGCGCTTCGGATGCCGTCGGGCGCGGAGGATCGGCTTTGGAACGCGGCGTTCGAGGTGATCGCGACGGGTAACGGGATGCCGCCGCTGTATAACAACGCGGCGTATCTGGAGGCGCTTCGGAATTACGGGTTGGGCCTGAGCGAGAAGGACGTGCACGACGTATGTTTTGGCGGCTGCACGGAGACGATGATTCAGGGTTGCAGCAACGTGGGGTCGCTGGCGGGCCTGTTGCACATGCTGGGGAATCTGGAGAGGAACCTTCCGGGCCGGTTGGCGGGTTCGGCGAGTTTCGAGGAGTTTTTGGACGGTTGGCTTGTGGATCTGGGCGAGGAGATCGGCGGAGTGTGCGCGTCGATCAGCGAGGACAGCGAGGCGAAGGCGCGGTTTTTTCCGCAGATGATCCGGACGCTGCTGGTGGACGACTGCATCGATCGCGGTCGGGAGTTCTGTCACGGCGGCGCGCGGTACAACTGGGAGGTGGTGGGTTTGGAGGGTTTCGCGAACGTGATCGATTCGCTGTTTTCGCTTCGGGAGCTGGTGTTTGGCGGGGAGGTTTCGGCGGCGACGATGCTGGCGGCGCTGGAGGCGGATTTTGCGGGTCATGAGGGTCTGCTGGCGCGGATCGGGAAGCTGCCGAAATACGGGCAGGGCGACGCGGAGGTGGATCGGATCGCGGCGCGGGTGGCGGAGTTTACGTTCGGTCAGTTCGCGCGGTACACGGGATTTCGCGGGACGAAGTTTCTGGCGTCGTGCCTGATGTTCACGACGTACGCGGATCGCGGGAAGATTTGTGGGGCGACGCCGGACGGTCGGCGGGCGGGTCAGCCGCTGGCGGACAGTTTCGGTGCGTATCAGGGTCGCGACACGAAGGGTCCGACGGCGCTGTTGAATTCGGTGACGTCGTATCCGCACCAGGCGGCGCCGGGGACGCTGGTGATCAATATCCGGTTTACGCGGGACACGCTGACGGAGCCGTCGTTGTGCGGGAAGCTTCGGTCGCTGCTGGAGACGTATTTCGCCCGTGGCGGGATGCAGATTCAGATCAACGTGGTGGATCAGGCGACGATTCGCGACGCGATCGAGCATCCGGAGCGGCACGAGAATTTGATTATCCGGGCCGGAGGGTTTTCGGCGTATTTCAACGAGCTGTCGGAGGCTCTGAAGCAGACGATACTGGAGAGGTCGGTTCATGCCTGAGACGATTGAGCAACTCCGCGAGGTTCGCGGAACGGTTTTTGATGTGAAGCGGTTCGCCATCCACGACGGTCCGGGGATTCGCACCACGGTGTTCCTGAAGGGCTGCAACATGACGTGCTGGTGGTGCCACAATCCGGAGTCGAAGCGGGCGGAGCCGCAGTTGTTTTTGTATGCGACGCGGTGCACGTCGTGCGGGCGGTGCGTGGAGGTTTGTCCGGTGGGCGCGCATCGGATTGAGGGCGGCGCGCACACGATCGACCGGGCGCGGTGCCGGCTTTGCGGGGCGTGCGTGACGGCGTGTCCGGCCGGTGCGTTGAAGATTGTGGGTCAGTCGCGGACGGCGGGCGAGGTGATCGACGAGGTGCTGGAGGACAAGCACTACTACGAGACGTCGGGCGGGGGGATGACGATTTCGGGAGGCGAGCCGCTGTGCCAGGCGGGGTTTACGCACGCGCTGCTGTCGCTGGCGCGGCACTATGGGCTTCACACGTGTCTGGACACGAACGCGGGCGTCGATATGGCGTCGGCGAACGGGATGCTGGAGCTGGTGGATTTGTTTCTGGTGGACATCAAGCAGACGGATCCGGCGCGGTGCCCGGAGCAGTGCGGGGTATCGTTTGAGCGGATTCGGAGCGGTCTGGATCGGTTGGCCCGCGGCGGCGGGAAGATCGTTTTGCGGTGTCCGGTGATACCGACGGTGAACGCGGAGGACGATGGGCACTGGTCGGCGGTGGCGGAGTTGGCGGCTGGATGCGATCGGGTGGTTGGCGTGGAGTATCTGCCGTATCACCGGTTGTGGATCAGCAAGATGGAGGGGTTGGGATTGCGGGTGGACGAGGCGCGTCGCGGGTTGACGGAGATCAGGGCGGATCGGCTGGCGCGGATTCACGAGTTGCTTGGCCGCTGCGGCAAGAGCGTTGCGAAAGGATAGACGATGGGCGTGAATGTTGTTGAGGCGAGGGCGGCGAAGCTCGACGGTTTTCCGGGACTTCGCCGGATGTTCGAGAGGCGTCGGCCGTTCGACCGGACGCACGGGTTTTTGAGCGACCGGTTTAGCTGTCCGCCGGAGCTGTCGGGGATTCCGCATCCCGGGATTCGGACGGCGGCGACGCTGGGACGGATCATGGAGATCGCGGAGGTGGTGGTGGGGCCGGAGGAGTTGCTGGTGGGGACGTACGCGCGTCAGCCGTCGGAGGGTCCGGACCGGACGGCGGACTGGGTCGGGGCGGCGTCGCACATGGGGGGGATATACGGGCACATGGCGATCGACTATGATCGGCTGCTTTCGATGGGGTTGGCGGGGATTCGGGAGATTTTGCAGAGGAAGCTTGAGCGGTTGATGCGCGAGGAGTCGTCGCTTCACGCGGAGGGGCTGGAGGGGCGGATCGGGGAGGTCGGTCCGGAGCGGTATCAGCGGGAGGATTTTTTGCGTGGGGGATTGATCGCGATTGACGGGGTGTTGCGGCTGCGGGATCGGTATGTGGAGGCGTGCCGGCGGCTGCTGGATGAGGTGGATGATTCGGAGCTCAAGGCGAACGTCCGGGTTCAGATCGGGTTGCTGGAGCGGGTTCCGGAGCATCCGGCGCGGACGTTTCACGAGGCGCTGCAGAGCATTTACTTCATGTTCACGATCTTCAACGGGGTGGATGGGGTGACGATGGCGCTGGGGCGGCTGGACCAGGTGCTGTGGCCGTTCTATGAGCGGGACGTGGCGGCAGGGCGGCTGACGCGGGAGCGGGCGATTGAGCTGTTGGGGGCGTTGTCGATCAAGATTTCGGAGTTGGCTGAGGTGCCGTTAAGTCTGATGAGCGGGGGCGTGGATCGGGAGGGTCGGGCGGCGGTCAATGAGCTGACGTATCTGCTGCTGGAGGCGATGGATTTGTTGCGGCTTCACAATCCGTCGGTGGGGCTGGCGGTGAACGAGGAGACACCGGAGGCGTTGCTGGAGAGGTCGGCGGAGATGATCTGCAGCGGGTATTGCCATCCGGCGTTGTTCAACGATCGGGTGATTATCGAGGGTCTGGAGCGGTTTGGGGTGAAGCCGGAGGATGCGCGGTGGCATCAGCATTGCACGTGCACGGAGATTACGACGTGCGGGAGCAGCGGGATTTGGGTGGTGGCGTCGTACATGAATTTCGGGCGGGTGTTTGAGTGGATCGCCGGTCGGGCGGAGGGGAGCGAGGGGAGTTTGTGCGGCGGTCTTGACGTGGGGCCGCCGGGCGTGGAGTGGCTGGGGTATGGCGAGGGCGGATATGGCCGGTTTGTGCCGGATTTGGGGGAGATCGGGTCGTTTGAGCGGCTGATGGAGGTGGTCAAGCGGCTGTTGGGGTACGTGATACGGGAGAACGTTCGGGTACAGAATCAGTGGGCGCGGTCGCGGCAGGTTCAGGGGGCGTTTCCGCTGTTGTCGCTGTTTGTGAACGATTGCATTGAGCGGGAGGCTGATCTGGAGCGGGGCGGTGCGCGGTATTACTTTTTCTATCCGCAGCTTGTGGGGTTGCCGACGGCGGTGGATTCGCTGGTGGCGATCAAGCGGCTGGTGTTTGAGGAGAAGCGGCTTGGATTAGCGGAGTTTGCGCGGATCGTGCGGGAGAACTTTGAGGGGCATGAGGAGCTGCGAAGTCTGATTCGCAATACGCTGCCGAAGTACGGGACGAACGATCCGGAGGCGGATGGGATCGCGGGGGAGCTGGCGGAGTTTTACTTTGAGGAGGTGGGGCGGTACAGGAATCCGTACGGGTTTCCGTACGTGGCGGGGTTTTTGTCGTGGCAGATGCATGGGGTGTTGGGGAGTCAGACGGGAGCGACGCCGGACGGCCGGCTGGCGGGTCAGGCGTTGAGCGATTCGCTGGCGTCGGTGCAGGGGATGGCGCGTCGCGGTCCGACGGCGATGCTGGAGAGCGTGGAGAAGTTCGATCTGGCGAACGCGATCGGGGCGGTGGTGGTGAACGTGACGATACCGGTGTCGCAGCGGGACCCGAAGCTGGCGGCGGCGGTGAAGCATCTGATTCGGAGTCATTTCGCCAAGGGGGGGTTTGAGCTGCAGTTCAACGTGGTGAGCCGGGAGACGCTGGAGCGGGCGCGGGAGAAGCCGGAGGAGCATCGGGATTTGCTGGTTCGGGTGGGGGGGTACAGCGATTATTTCGTGAACCTTTCACCGGAGTTGCAGCAGGAAATCATACAACGGTTTGATATTGGCGGGTAGAATGCGGGGTCGCGAAGGCGACGCTTGGAACGATACAGAAACGGAGGCTTGACGATGAAGATTGCGCGGTTTGTGGATGAGTCGTGGCAGGTTCAGTATGGCGTGGTGGAGCCGTCGGCGGATGGGAGGGCGGTTCGGGCGGAGGTGATCGAGGGGAACATTTTCGGGCGGTTTTCGCCGAGCGGGGTGGTGGTTGGCGTTAAGAAGCTGCTGGCGCCGGTGAGTCCGCCGAACGTGATCGCGATCGGGCTGAACTATCGGGATCACGCCAAGGAGTCGGGGATGGCGATTCCGGAGGAGCCGGTGATTTTTCTGAAGGCGACGTCGTCGGTGGTGGGGCCGGAGGACGCGATCGTGCTGCCGGCTGAGGCGCCGGACGAGGTGGACTATGAGGCGGAGCTGGTGGTGGTGATCGGGAAGCGGGCGAAGGACGTGTCGGCGGCGGAGGCGCGAGGGGTGATTCTGGGGTATACGTGCGGGAATGACGTGTCGGCTCGGGATTGTCAGCTCAAGCGGGACAAGCAGTGGGCGCGCGGGAAGAGTTTCGATACGTTCTGTCCGATCGGGCCGTGGCTGGTGACGGCGGATGCGCTGGATCCGTCGGACCTGGCGATCAAGCTGCTGTTGAACAACGCCGCGTTGCAGAATTCGCGGACGTCGGAGTTGATTTTCGGGGTGGATGAGTTGATCAGCTTCTTGTCGCGGCAGTTCACGCTGCTGCCGGGGACGGTGATTATGACCGGGACGCCGCCGGGCGTCGGGTTTGCGCTGAAGCCGCCGAAGTATTTGAAGGCGGGCGATGATGCGGTGGTGGAGATTGAAGGGATCGGGCGGCTTAGGAATCC
>JAAYCJ010000221.1 GCA_012729815.1 Phycisphaerae bacterium
ATCCTTGAGAACCGCTTGCGGAAACTCTCATACGAGAGGCCCAGCGTCTCAGCCACAAGGGGCAGCGACGCCCGGTCCTCCAGACTCCCTTCCAGCACCGAGCAGGCCTTGGCCGCCCACTCCAGATCGTGGCTGGCCATCGAAGCCGATTCCTCCTTCAGGAGGACGTCGGCCAGGATCATCTGCAGTTCCAGGATCTCCACCACGGGCGGTTTGCCCCGGACCGAGGCGAACCGCTTGTGCCAATACTCGACCGGTTCGACGTGGTGAAGGGGACGTGACGGACCGATCAGGCCGCTGGCGGTCCACAGATCGAACATCGGGCTGTCGAACATGAAGTAAATCTGCTTCCAGTGGCCTTCCGACCGGTGGTCGTAGTGATGGGGATGGCCGGGGAAGAGGAGAATCAGGTCGCCGGGAACGAGCAGAGTCTCGGCGATCTGAGGGTCTCGATACCACGCCTGCCCCTCCAAAACGTACACAATCGTATGGCTGGACAGCACCCGCATGCCCGGCCCCATGACGGCGTCCTTCATCACACCGGAGGCGATAATGCGGCCTAAACCCGTATGCGTTCCCAACGGTCCCATCCGTCCGATCCGTCCTCACCAACAGTAGCCATTGCCAATTCGTACAAGGATTATCCATTCTAAGCATTCCCTCCACCCAAACCAACGGTATAGTGGACCGAGAGTTCCTTTCAGGAGATGGCAATGGACAAGATCATTCTGGGTCGCGAAGAATACCGGGACAAGGTCTACGCCTGCTGGCTGGGCAAGAACATCGGCGGCACGCTGGGCGCGCCGTGGGAATGCCACAGGTACCCTCACGCGCTGGATTTCTACGAGCCCCTGCCGAGCAAGGCGGCTCCGAACGACGACCTGGACCTGCAGCTCATCTGGCTCAAGATGCTGGAAGAACAGGGCACCGACCCGGCCCTGCCGTGGTTCGCCGAGTACTGGAACCGCTACGGCGCCTCGTACCCGTGGAACGAGTACGGGTTCTTCATGCGGAACTACAGCCGGGGCCTCAAGCCTCCGGTGGCCGGATGCTTTGAAAACTACTTCGTGGACGAGATGGGCTCGCCGATCCGCAGCGAGATCTGGGCGTGCCTGCTTCCGGGCGATCCGCAGGCGGCGGCCCGAATGGCCTGGAAGGACTCCGCCGTGGACCACGCCGGCGGCGAAGGCACCTACGGCGAGATGTTCTGGGCGGCGATCGAGTCGGCGGCATTCGTCGAGAAGGATCCGATGACCCTGCTGCGGCTGGGACTGAGCATGATCCCGATCAGCAGCCACATCGCCAGGGCCGTCCGCGAGGTGATCTGGTGCCACGAAAACGGCCAGACCTGGGGGCAGGCCCGGGAACGGATCAGCCATCGGTTCGGCCACATTCAACCGTGCAACGCCATTCCCAACCACGGTTTTACCGTCATCGGCTGGCTCTACGGCAAGGATTTCGGCGACAAGCTCTGCAAGGCGGTTAACTGCGGCTATGACACCGACTGCACCGGCGCCACGCTGGGATCGGTGCTGGGCATCCTCGGCGGCACGGCGGGAATCCCCAAGAAATGGGTCGAGCCGATCGGCACCGACATCGTCGTCCACAAGTTCACCCGTAACTTCACGCCACCCAAGAACCTGATGGAACTGACCGACCGGACGGTGGCGGTGGCGGAAAAGGCGATGGCCAAGTCGCGGGAATGCGCGTTCGGCGACAAGACAACGTTGCCCAAGGACACCCTGACGCGGCTCTTCCGCAACGACGTGGCCCGCGCGGCGCTGCAGCAGGACAGCCAGATGGCGGTCGATATCTGTGGCGACAAGGAAGTCTCATTCCACTACAATGGCTACCCGGTCCTGTGGCCGAACATTGGACGAACCGTCGAGGTGACGGTCGCGGGAGAAACGAACCCGCAGGTCGAACTGCAGGTTCCCGCCGGCTGGAGTTGCCGGCGGCTGGGACCGGCCAGGTTCGAACTGCTCTCGACCGGCCCGATCGCGGATCGGAACACCGTCAAGGTGGTCCTGAGCGGCGGAGCGGCGGTGGACTTCGTCATGCTCGGCCCGGGCGAAGCCAAAGGCTTCCCAGCCGGCGACAACGTCCGGGCCTGCCCCAAGTGCTGGGCGCGGATCGAAGCGTGCATCTGCGAGGACAACTAGGCAAACATGAACGACCTGGAACGCTTTCTGGCGTGCATGGATTACCAGTCAGGCGACCGGCGGCCGAACCACGAACTGGGCGTCTGGGGCCAGACGCGCGATCGCTGGGAGCACGAAGCGCCACAGGCTGTGCGGGGCTTCACATGGTCGTGGTTCGATGATGAGCCGGACCTGAAGCTCGACCGGCGGGAATACATCAACGTCAACTACGACTTCATCCCGCCCTTCGAACCGCAGGTCATCGAGGAAACCGAGCACTATCTGATCGCCCGGAACACCAAAGGCATCGTCACCAAGGCCCTCAAGACCGGCACCACCTACGGCACCCGCGCTTCGATGGACGAGTTCATCGGCTTTCCCGTCGAGCGGCCCGAGGACTTTCCGGAGATCAAGCGGCGGCTGGTCGCGGCACTGCCGCAGCGGTACCCCGGCGACCTGGACCGCTGCATTGAGCGATGGCGATCGCGAATCTGCCCGCTGGCCCTGGGCCGCAACTGCGACATCACCGGCTTCTACTGGCGGGCTCGCGAGTTCATGGGCACCGAGAACCTCTCCTACGCCTGGTACGACTACCCGGCCCTGATGGACGAGATGATGGAGTTCTTCGCCGACATGGTCATCGAGGTCAGCCGGCCCGTCCTCGAGAAGATCGACGTCGAGTACGTCGTGTTCAACGAGGACTTCGCCATGAAGACCGGCCCGCTGCTGAGCCCCGAGACCTACCGGCGATTCATCTTCGCCCACATGAAGCGCCTGGTCGAGTTCTTCCACTCTCACGGCGTTCGCTACGTGGCCCTCGATTCCGACGGCGATCCGACCGTTCTAGTCCCGCTGCTGATGGACGCGGGAGTCGACGTCCTCTGGCCGATGGAACGCGCCTCCAACGTCGATCCGCGGGAATGGCGCAAGCGTTTCGGCAAGAGCCTGCGTCTCTGGGGCGGCGTGGACAAGCGCGTTTTGCCCCGCGGCCGGCAGGCGATCCGCGAGCACCTGCGGGAACTCGCCGGCCTGGTTGACGAGGGCGGCTTTATCCCCACCATCGACCACACCGTTCCGCCGGACGTCTCGTGGGACAACTTCCGCTTTTACATGGACGAGAAACTGGCCCTGCTCGAAGGCCGCTGATAGGCAAGGAGCACACGATGGCAGGCGATCTATCCGTACGAGAGAAGTGGTTTGGACTTCTTAAGGGCCAGGACGTCGGCCCGATGGTCAGCCCGCTGTGCGAGGACTGGGCGCTGGATCAGCCGTACCACTGGCCGTACGACGAGCCCGATCCGTTCCCGCCCGGCTCGCCGTACCAGATCGTCAGCCAGCAGATGGCGATGGCCAAGCTCTGCGGCTGGGATCCCACGCTGCTGGCCTGGTTCGACTACCCGCCGCGGAACGCCGACGCGCTGCCGGAAGTCCGCCGCCAGTCGCTGGGCGACCGGACCCGGGTCGAGAGTTGCATCCGCACTCCGTACGGCGATCTGACCTGCACGGAGGAAATCGCCGCCAGCAGCCACACCGTCAAACCCTGGCTCCAGACCGAGGAGGACTACCGCAAAGCCGTCTGGCTGACCCAGCAGCAGCTCGACTACGACGAGGACGCCGGCATCGCCGAAGGCAAGCGGCTGCGCCAGGCGATCGGCGACCGCGGCGTGTTGGGCACGTGGTCCGGGCCGCCCAACGTCAACCTCTGCAACCACGATGAGCGATTCTTCCACATGGCCGACTGGCCAGAGGCCTACGCCGAATTGCACGAGGTAACGACCGCTCTGATCCTCAAGAAGATCGCCACGTTCCGCAAGGCGGGCTTCGACTACCTGTTCTACTGCGTCAGCGGAACCGAGTGGATCTCGCCGGACTTCTTCCGCTCGCATGAAGCCCAGAACACGCGGGCCATCTTCGACCAGTGGCGGGCGGACGGCGGGTTTGTCCTCTGGCACACCTGCGGGCACGCCAAGGCATTCGTGGAGGCTGGGATCTACAACGAGTTCAAACCGGAGATCTTTGAAACGCTCTCAGTCCCGCCGGTCGGCAATCTGCCCAGCCTCAGCTGGGCCCGGCAGCAACTCGACCCGGCGATCATCACCAAGGGAAATATCGCGCTCGATCTCCTGCAGAACGGCCCGGTCGAGCAGATCCGCGCCGCGGTGCACCAAGTCCGCGAGGATACCCGCGGCTATCGCCACGTCGTCGGCTTAAGCGACGACGTTTTCCACAACACGCCGCTGGCCCACTGCCGGGCCTTCGTCGAAGCCGCCCGCCAAATGTAGCCCAAACCGAAGTTCAAGCCTTTGTCTTCCGGGACGGCGGCCGGCGACAGAGGCACGCGCCCTTGCGGGCGTGGCAGACCGGGCACCGCTCGACGCCCCACTGGTAGCCGCTGACGCGGTCCGGACTCAGCAGCACAAATCGCGCGCCGTACGTCCGGCCGTCGAGCTTGGCCTTCACCCGAACCCAGCCGTTGGCCGGCATCCGTTCGGCGCGCACACCGAAAACGCCCGGCCCGTGCTCGACCACCTTCCATCCTTTCGGCCCGGTCAGTTGCATCGCCGCGCCCTCGACCGGCTGACCGTCCCGCCGCAGGCTGATCCGCACGATCATCTCCACCTTCGGATAGAGCACCGGCTCGCGATCGTAGTGGAAGACGATCTCCAGGTCCCTGTCGGTCTCCACCGCCGAAAGCGGATCGTAGAGGCTCAGGGCCGCCCGGGCCTTCTGGTTTCGCCACAGCAGGTCCTGCAGATTATCCGGAACGACGGTCTTGTTGCCCAGACAGACGGTATCGGATCGGCCGGCGACAACCTGCTCCATGACCGCCGCGGTCCGCTGCGTGAGCTCCGCCACCGTCTTGGGATGGTTGAACCGCCTGGTGCGTTCGTAGAGGATGATCCGGTCGCCGACCGGCTTGACCCACCGGGCGGGCAGGGCGTCCGCCCCTTCGAGAATCCCGAGCAACGCCCCCAGCGTCGCCCCGGTGCAATCGGTGTCGTAGCCGCAGTTGACGGCCTTGAGAAGCCGATCCTCGAAGTCCTTGCCGTAGAGCCAGCCGAGCACGGTAAAGGCGTGGTTCGGGGCGGCCAGCGCCGCCGCGCCCATGCCTCGCCAACCCGTCGCCGGGTTCGAAAACAGATTGGCGATGTGATGCTGCGTCTGGGCCCAGTTCATCCCCCGGTCGCGGCACCAGAGCACCTCGCGGATCGCCTGGGCGACGTAGCTGGTCAGCGGAATCATCGACAGGCCGATGCGAATCAGCGTCAGCGGATCGGACAGCACGAACGCGGCGCTCTGAACCGCCGCCCAGAACATCTCACCGTAGACCCCTTCGCCGCCCGCGTGGTCCAGCAGCGCGTCGCGACAGGCCAGCACCGCCGCCAACTGCGGATCGCCCGGTGCGATGCACGCCCAAATCTCGCTGCGAATCGGCGCGCCCATGTTGTCCGCGAAGCCGTTCTCGAAACACCCGGAAATCGGCGGCCGCAGCCCGCGCTCCAGATTCATCAGGCACACGCCGTACTCCGAATCCGGATACGCCCGCAAATAATCCAGCCAGTACCGGACGAAATCCGTCAGGCTCGGTTCGAGCGTGCCGGTGTCCTCGAGCATCTTGAGCCACACCAACTGAAGGTCCAGGTCGTCGTTCGGCTGCGGCTCCCGCGGCACCGGATCGTAAAACGTCAGTCCGTTGACGTACTTGTGCCCCTCGAAGGGGCCGCCCAGCGTCCCTCCGATGTTCTTCCCCAGCCAGCACCCGCGAACCTTGTCGCGATACTCCCGCCTGCTCAGTTGGATCGGTCGTTCTTGGACAGCCATGTTTCTGTCTCCGTTTCTGGGCTATTTGCTTTCCACGTGAAATAGGGAAAAACCAAACAATCCTCAGTCACTGCCCAGCGTCATCCGCCAGGCCGCAAGGCCGCCGAAAACGCCCTGCCCGTTCTGAACCAGCAGGCCCAGCCGCCTGGGAAAACAGCCCGGCGCATCGGGGCTGTGAGTGGTATTGAACGTCTGAACCAACAGGTCGTCGAGGTAGAGCTCGAACATGTTTCTTCGCAACAAGAGCCGAAAACGGTGCGGCACGTGCGGGACGATTCCCGGCGTCGCCGCACAGCCGGGAACGATAGCGTCCTCGCAAGCGAACTCCGCCCTTCCGTCCTGACCGAAAACCATCTCGCCGATTTCCGTCCGACCGCAGGCGTGAAGGATGATTGCCGTCCCTTCGCCGTCCGCCTCCTCCAGAAAGAACCCAACCGACGGTGAGACCAGCCGTGGATCGCTCGCGGTCACCGCAACCGTTCCCTCGATCACCAGCCCCTCCGCCGCCTCCAGAGGCTGATCGAGCATCGCCACCGCCGTCGGCACGTGCGAACGGAGCACCAGCCGGCTGTGACTGCCAACCTCCGGCTTCGCCTCGATTTCCACGCCGCGATCGGTCAGCCGGCATGCGCAATCCGACCCGCCCTTCGGGAACGTCAGCCCGATCCGCTTCGGCTCGATCGGCCACCGCTTGCCCTTGAGCGCCTCGTTGCCCTGCCAGTACCCCAGCCGCAGATGGCCGCGGTCGACCACCGCCTTCTTGATCGGCGGCAGCCACGTCTCGCCCGTCTCGTAGGTGAACCCATCGTACATGTACCCGTTGATCAGCAGTTCCGGCTGGGCCCGGATATACCGCGCCCACAGCGCCACCCAACGCCCGGAGTTTCCGCACAGCCGGTACGCCGCCGGATCGGCCCGGAACGGCCCTCGCGGCGTATCGCCGATCAACGTAAAGACTCCATAGCCGGGAAACCCGAAGTAGTTGAACCATCCGCCCAAGAGGTAAATCTTCCCGTCGATGATCTCACACCCGCCGATCTCAAAGAGCCCCTCATCGCCCGGCGTGGGCGGCGCAGCCAAGCCGTTCCAGTCGATCGTCGGCGGCGGCAATCCCTCCCAGTTCAACCCGTCAGCCGACCTGAGGAAGCCGCCCGGCCCGGTGGCATAGCCGTACCAGACCCGCCGGCCGTCCTCCTCCGCCGTCACCACGTCCATGCAGTCCAGCCGGCTGTCGGGATGATACCACCGCGTGTCCGGCGTCAGGTCGGTCTGCGGGCCGCGATACGTCCAGTGCACCAGGTCCTTCGACTCCCAGAACCGGATCACGTTCTGAATGCCCGGCCGCGTAAAGCTCCCGTGGTTCATGATAAACCTGCCGCCCACCGGATGGACGGCCATCGCCCAGATGTTAAACGGCGTATCGGCGATCACCGGCCCCAGGTGCTCCCAGTGCACTCCGTCGTCCGACACCGCCGACCAGACGTTGCGGAACAGTTCGTCCGGACCACGCTGGTGCATGTACATGCTGAACAGGTGATACCGCCCCTCGTGCCAGTAGATGCACGTGTCCTTGAACCGTCCGACGTTCGGCTTGTAGATCATGGCCCTCGTCCTTGCCGTTTCGCTTTCCGTCCAGTCCCGCCGCAGGCCGCGATTCTATCCGTTTTCTCTTGTCGAACAAGCCGCCGGATGAATAATTGGCGGACGAAATGCCGGTCAGGAGAACGCGCATGAAACCGATTGCTTTCGACACCCTCAGCTACACGATCGACGGTCAGCCCATCTTCCTGTGCTCCGGCGAATTCCACTACTTCCGCGTACCCAAAAAGGACTGGCCCGGCCGCATGAAGCTGCTGCGGGAGGCCGGCGGAAACTGTCTGGCCACCTACGTGCCCTGGCTGATCCACGAGCCGGCCGAGGGGGATTTCCAGTTCACCGGCGACGACGGCCGGCTGGACCTCGAGGAATTCCTCCAGACCGCCCGCGACGCCGGCCTCTACGTCATCGCCCGGCCCGGGCCCTACCAGTACTCCGAGCTCATCCACGACGGACTGCCCGGCTGGCTGGTCGAGCACTACCCAGCCGTCCTCGCCCAAAGCTTCGACGGCAAACCCCTCCGCCCAAGCTCGATCTCCTACGTCCATCCGCTCTTCCTGGAAAAGGTCCGGACCTGGTTCAGCCGGGTCTGCCCGATCCTGGCCCGCTACACCGTCTCCCGCGGCGGCCCTATCGCGTTCACCCAGTTCGACAACGAACTGACCGGCGTTCACATGTGGTTCGGAGGTCTCGACTACCATCCCGAGGCGATGGGGTTCGGCAAACCCGACGGCCGGTACCCGCGATTCCTGCGGGACAAATACCAAGCCATCGCCGACCTCAACGACGCCTACGGAACCGACTTCGCCTCGTTCGAGCAGGTCCGCCCGCTGCCGCCCGGCAACTCCTCCGCACCAGCCGACGTGCGGCGGCGAAAGGACTACTTCGACTTCTACCTCTCGACCATCGCCGAGTACTCCGCCGCCCTCGCCGCCTGGATGAAGGAATTCGGCATCGACACCCCGCTGGTCCACAACTCTGCCAATCCCAACATGAACCCTTACTTCCTGGAAACCGCCAAAGCATTGGAAGGCTCCGGCGGTTTTCTCCTTGGCGCGGACCACTACTACAGCCTCTCCCAAGCCTGGCCGCAGAACAACCCGACCCCTCAACTCGCCATCCGCCTCTTCTGGTCGCTGGAGACCCTCCGGCTGATGGGCTTTCCTCCCACCGTCTACGAGATGCCTTCGGGAAGCGCAGCCGACTGGCCGCCGATCACCACCCACGACGCCCGGGCCTTCTACCGAATGCACCTGGGCCTCGGCATGAAGGGGTATAACTACTACATCTTCACCGGCGGGCCCAACCCGCCCGGAGCGGGAGCGACCAGCGACATGTATGACTACGGCGCGCCGATCGGAGCCTCCGGCGACGTCCGTCCTCTCTATCACGTTCAGAAGGAGATCGGAACCTTCCTGGCCGACCGTCCCTGGTTCGCCCGTACCGAGCAGGAATACGACGTCCGCTGCCTGGTTGATTTCGAATACCCGCGATCCGCCCAGTACTGGAAGCAGAACGGCGATGCCCTCATGCGAAGCTCCGAGGCCTCGGACTTCCTGCTCAAAGGCCTCCTGACCACCGCGTTCTGCGCCGGCCTTTCGCCCGTGCTCCGCGACCTCGGCGCGGACGATTGGATCGGCGAGGCCGATACGCCGCTCGTTGCCGTCTGCTCCTCCAGCATGGCCGCGAACAAACAGAAACGCATCATCGACCACCTCGACCGCGGAGGCAGGATGCTCCTGCTGCCGGTGATCCCGAACCTGGATGAAAACCTGCGTCCCTGTTCGATCCTCGCCGACTATCTCGGCCAGCCGACCCTCGCCAGCGCGCGGAACGCCGCCGTTCGGGTCAGCGCCGCCGGCGTCGCCAACGTCCACAACAACGGCGAGGTGTTCCTCACCGAAAAACTGCCGCCTCAAGCCCGCATCGTCGGTGAGGACGACTTCTCCGGCAAACCCATCGCCTGGCGCATCGATACGCCAGGCGGCGGCAGGCTCATCTTCCTCGGCTTCCGCTGGCTCCACGCCATGCGGGAACACGAAGCCATGCTCAAGAACCTGCTGGCTCCGCTGGGCCTGAAGCCCAAAATCACCTGCTCCAACCCCAATCTCTGGTGCCTGCTCCGCACCGTCGATCGGCGATCGGTCCTCTTCGTGATGAACCTCCTCTCAGCCCCGATGGAAGCCCGCGTCGCCTGCCAGCCGGCCTGGAGCAAGCAGGCCATCGATACCGGAACCCACAGCCTCGAACCAATGTCCGTCAAGATGGTTGAACTTGCGGAGAACCGCTTGGCCGAAGTAGGATAACCCCCCTTGAGCCGGCCAAAC
>JAAYCJ010000222.1 GCA_012729815.1 Phycisphaerae bacterium
AGTCGGGTTCCTCCGGTGGGGGTGGGGGAAGTGATTGGCGAGGGGCGGGTTACGCGGGTTCTGTGCAAATTGTGAGATTTGTCGGCGGTCCCATGGCAGGGGGACAGGGAGTCGAAGAGTCAGGCAGTCAGGTCGAACGGACGGGCCTGCAGGTGACGGGATTGGCTGGGGCTGTTCAGTTGTCAAACGCCGCTTGGGGCGACGCGCAGCCGGGGCGGGCGCGCCCGTTCCGGCAGATAACGATAGCACGAGAATCGGGGAAATGCAAAAGTGCGGTTTTTGTTGCGCCGGCAGGAACGGCACGTAGGGATTTCCGTAGACATTCCTGCGGCGGTCGAGAGTCTCCGGGTTGATCGATCCGTCGATGCCGGCGTTTGATATTCTCCAGTCGGAGTGTTATCTTCTACAGAGGCAACGGCCAAGAGGCGGTTCTGCAATTTGTAGGGCGGGAGGTTCTCGCCGCAGGCGAGGTCCACCCGCCGTTTTGCGGGGTTGGTATTCGGATGGCGTGTGAACCTGCCGCGTTGCGGCAGAACCTCTCGCCCTACGGGAGGGGGCGGCTGGGGGTTTTGGGTTGACAGGTGCGGGTGGCGGGACGATAACGATTGGCGCGTGGAAATGCGAGGTTGCTTTAAGGATTTGGGTATGGTGAGCGCACAGGATAGGGCGGTGATTCGGGAGTTGGCGTCGCGGGTGGCGGAGATAGCGGCGTTGCCGGTACAGGAGGAGAAGCGCCGGCTTTGGCGGAAGCTGAATGCACTTGAGCCGGAGCGGCCGATGGTGATGGCGGACCAGGTCTGCTGGAACGAGATGAACATTGACGATGAGCTGACGCTGCGGTGTCAGGACGGCGAGTGCCGCGGTTACGAGGAGGGTTTGCGTCGGACGCTGTACCAGTGGCGGCATTTTCCGGTGGACATGGTGGTCGAGCCGTTCGTGCGGGTGGCCAAGGCGATCGAGAACACCATGTTCGGGATAGCGATCGAGGAAGACGTGGCGGTGACGGACGCGACGAGCGCGGTGGTGGGTCATCGGTACGTCAACCAGTTCAAGACGATGGACGACGTGGAGAAGATCCAGATGCCGCGGATCAGTCACGACGCGGCGGAGACGCAGCGGCGGCTGACGGTGGCGCACGAGCTGTTCGACGGGATTTTGGAGGTGCGGGCGTGGGGCGGGGAGGTGTTTGTGACGTTCTGGGATCCCTTGAGCATGTGGATGGGGGTGGAGAACGCGTTGTACACGATGATCGATCAGCCGGAGTTGATGCACCGGGTGGTCGGTCGGATGGCGCAAGGGTATATGGCCATGCTGGACCAGTTGGAGGCGCAGGGGCTGCTTGCGGGTCCGGCGAGTTTGATTCACTGCACGGGCGCGTACACGGACGAGCTGCCGGCAGAGGGGTACGATCCGGAGAGGCCGCGGGTGAAGGACATGTGGACGGCTGGATTGGCGCAGATGCTGGCGACGGTCTCGCCGGCGATGTTCAAGGAGTTCGAGGTCGATTACGTCGCGCCGATCTGCGAGCGGTTCGGGCTGGTGTACTACGGCTGTTGCGATCCGCTGGACGGGAAGATGCGTGAGGTGCGGATGATTCCGAACGTTCGGAAGGTGTCGATGAGTCCGTGGACGAACGAGGCGCGTGGGGCGGAGGAGATCGGGCGGGAGTTCGTGTTTTCACGGAAGCCGAATCCGGCGTTTCTGGCGGCTGAGAGGTTCGATCCGGAGCACGTGCGGAAGGATTTGCTGGCGACGCGGAAGGTGTGCGAGCGGCACGGCTGTCCGCTGGAGTTTATCCTCAAGGACATCAGCACGGTGCGTTACGAGCCGCAGCGGCTTTTTGCGTGGGGCGAGGTGGCGATG
>JAAYCJ010000223.1 GCA_012729815.1 Phycisphaerae bacterium
ACGCGACCGTCGCCAAGCTGCTCGACGGGGCGACCCCGCTGCCGATCATCTCGGATTACGACATCAAGATCTACGCCTACAGGAAGGACGACCACGTCGTTCTCGCCGCGTGGGATTCGCTGGATGATGATACGCAGGACCCGCTGCGGGTCGAAGTCCCGCTGGCCGAGGCCGAGGTCTGGACGATGACCGGGGCGGCGGCGCCGCGCAAGCCCGGCGACGACGGCGTCGCTTTGATGACCATCAGCGCCAATCCATCCTACGCCATTCTCAATCCCGATGCGCTGCCTCGCCTGGTCGATCGGATCAACTCAGCCGTCATGAACCGCCGACCGGCGACGGTGGAGGTGGCGGCGCCAAGCCTGACCACGCTTTCGCTGTCGATCCGCAACCGCCTCAGCGCCCCGTACGACGGATCGGTGGACCTCTGGCTGACGACCGCCGACGGCCACCGGACCGATCTGGCCGCCGGTCTGCCGGTCCATATGCCGGCGGGCGGCAGCATGCCGCTGACGCTGACTCTTCAAGAGCCGCTGGGCCTTACCGGCAACGAGGTCGGAGTTGCGTTGACCGCGGCGGCGGGTGGATCTGCCGTCGAAATCCGAAAGCCCCTGGCCACGATCGCTCCCTGCCATCGCCGCCAAGCGACGCCGGGCGAATTCCTCGACGCGCCGCTGCCGCAAGACGCGGCCGACCTGATCGTCCTCGATCGTCGCGAACAGGTCCTCCCCGCCGACCCAACCATCGGCTGGAAATCGCCGGAAAACCTCAGCGCCCGCGCCCGCCTCTCGTGGGACGAGCAGTACCTCTACTTCGCCGCCGACGTGACCGACGACGTGCACGCCCAGCAGGCCGTCGATGGCGATATCTGGCGCGGCGACTCGGTTCAGCTCGCCATCGACACCCGCAACGACGCCCAGCCCGGCCGGAACTACGATAATAACGACTACGAATACGGCTTGGCCCTCGGGTCCGAGGGCCGGCCGATTGTCTGGTGTTGGCAAGCGCCTCCCGGTGCGGCTGCCGGTCCGATTGAGAACTGCCCCGTCAGGATCGAGCGGATTGACGACCGCACGGTGTATCGCGCGGCGCTGCCGTGGTCGCGCCTGGCTCCGCTTCAGCCGAAGGCCGGAACCGTCTTCAATCTCAACTTCATCGTCGCCGACAACGACGGCCTTGGCCGGCGCTACTGGATCGGCCTTTCGCCCGGTATCGCCGAAGCCAAACTGCCCGATTGCTTCAGACGATTCGTCCTCGTCGAGTGACGACCTGGTGGCCTGATGGAACGATATGGATAACGCGGTTAACGAAGAAGCCGCAGATCATCACGCTTCCGATGCCCGCGGTTTTCGTGTGGATCAGAGCGGTGAGGGCTCGCCGCCTTCCTCGAGTTGGCCGTCGGTCAGGTAGAGGGGAAAGACGCTCAGACCGACCTCGCCGTCCGGACCGATCCGCACCGGTCGACCGAGCATGTCGTAACCTCGCCACTGGGGACCGATCCCGGGCACGGTGACGCGGCGGTTCTGCTCGTCCCACAGCACGACGGCTTGGCTGCCCGAGGGACGCTTGAAGCGGTACGCAGCGATCCGGTCGCCCAGCTCGAAAGTCCCCTCGAACGCGGCGCCTTCCAAAATGTCCGCCGCTGTGCGATAGGCCAGGTAGCAGGCGTGCATGCCGTTCTCGGCGTCGGCGCACCACTCGAAGTGGGTCGGGAAGTGTGGGGCGATCCACCGCAGTTGATCGTAGGTGTGGGCGACGATCAGCCCGCGGGCCAGCATGGCCGCCTGCACCCGCGCTCCGTCCTTGTGGATCGAGCGGTAGCAGCCGAACTCGCCGTTGGCGATCGACGTGGTCACGCCGTACCTCTCGAAGATCGACAGCAGCAGCGGCAGTCCGCCCATGTCGGCGTAGGTCGGGTCCGGCTGCGGCCAGATGTAGTAGTGGTAGTCGTACACGTCGATCCAGCGGTCAAGGCCCAGCCGAAGCATTTCCTCCGCGTGAGGCAGGTCGAACGACGAGATCGACCCCATCCACAGCTTGGCCTCCGGGTCGGCCCGCCGCATCGCCCGGCTGACCAGTTCGTGAAGCCGCACGAGCTCCGCCGGCGTGAAGTCCCGCAGGTTCATTTCGTTGTCCAGCCGCCAGTAGCGGAAGTGCTCTTTGAATCGGCTGACCGTCTCGAAGACGTAGGTGTCGACGACCCGGTCGATCTCCGGGCTGTCGATCGGGCCGAAGTCGAAGTAGTCGTTGATGATCAGGTGATCGGCCAGGTTCGGGTCGCCCGCAAACGGCGGAACCTCGGAGCCCTTGGTGAAGGCTCCAAGCTGCCCGATGATCTCGATGCCGAGTTGCCGGGCCCGGTCCACGCTCTCGAGACGCGGGTGCCGCGGCCAGGTCCGCTGATCGGCGGGCAGGTCGGCCCACTGGCGCGGGTCCACGTCGATCCACCACTTGTGCGCGCTGCCGATGTTCCAGCGGACCTTGGCCAGCGCCAACAGGCGCAGCAGGCTTTCGTTCTCCCGCGGATCGCGGCTGTTAAAGATGTAGTAGAAGCTGTGGGCGAACTTCGAATGGACGCCCGCCCGCGGGAGTGTCGGCGGATCGACCACCACGATCATCTCCGGCTGCGGCTGGCAAACGAACCGCGTGCCCGAACGAATCTCGGTGTAGAGGGTATAGTGCCCGCGTGGCAGCTTGCCCAGGGGAACGCCGAAGCGGCCGGGCGAATCGGCGGTGAAGCTGACCTCCGTCCGGTCCCGCGCGATGCCGTTGCCGTCAAAATCGTGCAGCACCCAATGCACGGTCGCCGCGTTTTCCTGATCGTCGAACCGTCGCTCGTTAAAGCCGTAGCGTTCCAGCCGCCGCAGGCCGTCCGTCAAACCCAGCGTGCCCGTCAGGTTTACGTCCTGGCCGGTCAGGTACGTGCTCCATTCGGCCGTCTCGAAGTTCAACTCGACCAGATCGCCCAACCGCCGACCGGGCGGCAACTCGCCGTCGAGCATGTCGTGCGGGTTCATTGAGTAGAGCAGGTAACCGCTGGCGTTGGCTTGGGCGTACGCGCGGCCGGTGACCTGCCCGGTGATCACGTTGCCCTCGATATCCAGGATGCGGCACTTGAACCACGTGCTCTCCTCGCCCCGCTCCTCCGCCGTGCGGTACTTGTTCTGAGGGAAGTAGAGCTTGGCGGTCAGGCGGTTGACCCCCGGATGCAGCGTCATCGCCGTCCGCAGCGGCGGATCGGCATCCGTCCGCTGGAAGCCGCCGTCGGCGTTCACGCCGAGGATGGTCTGATCGGCGACCACTGGATCGCCGTCGTGGAAGAGGTCCGCCGGCTGAGAGGAGTCAAAGTCGATCAGCACGTCCATCTGGCTCGGCACCTTCACGTAGAGGCTGGCGTACGCGCAGCCGGGACGTCCGACGGGCCAGTCGAACCATCCGCGCTTCTCGAAGGTCTCCGGCAGGTCCATCCGCACCACGTCGGTGGGGCTGACGTAGGGCTTCCACTCGACATGCGGCTTGCCGTCCAAGGCGTATTGGTCCCACTCCAGGCCGTCGATGGGCAGAAAATACTTCTCGTAGAACGGGGCGATCGAGGCCAATCCGCCCATGCCGAACGTGCCCCCGACCAGCCAGCCGCGAATCCAGCCGTCTTCGCTGACCAGCGTCTTCGTCGCTTCAGTCGTCGAGGCCCCTTCGGCGGGTACGAACACCAGGCCCGCGATCAGGTACTGCACGGTCCGCGGCTGGCTGCCGGACACATGCCGCCAGGTCAGCGAATGCGTTCCCGGCTTGTCCACCGCCACCCGCTGAAGTTCGGTCCACTCCAGGTCCGAGGCCCCACCGGTGCCCTTCGCCGCCCAGATCGCCACCGGTTGGCCGTCCAGTCCGAGGACAAACCGGTCCTGTGTTTCGGCGCCTTTGGCCCATCCAGCCCCCACCCGCACCAGGACACGGTACTCACCCGCCTTGGCGAACTCGGCTGGAATGCCTTCAAGGCCTTCGCCCGACCCGTCCGTCATGAAGTTGACCCCGGCCTCCCAGTCCCAAAGCCGATCCACCGCCCCCTCGCCAAGCGCCTTGCGATCGATTTGCGAAACGAAAGGGACTTTGACCGCCGCCCCCCAGTCGGCAACGTCCGGTGGCATGCCGAGCCAATCCCTGGCCGGTTGGGTCTGGGCCGCTGTGAGTGACCCGCCCAGCAGAATGAGAACCGCCAACTCCGCCAGCAATCTACTCAAGGCACATCTCCTGGAGGAAGCACGCGTTCTACGGCAAGAACCATCGCGAGGCGTTGGCTTCGAACTCTTCCGGCGTGGTGGTCCACGCGTGGCCGTCGCCGAAGAGCATGTTGGTCTGCGCCGCCCCGGTCCCGTGCCGCCCGGTCATGTGGATATGTGATGAAGACGGATAGACGTATTCATACGCGTCGTTGCTCGGGTTGTAGAAATCGCAGAGCAGAAAGAAACTTGACGGGTCCGACAGTTCCGAGAAGCGAAGCTTGCGGACGCCCCAGCTTGCGCCGTCGCAGCCGCTGACCACGAAGGCGTTGTCGCCGTAGCTGCACGCTTGCCACCACGGAAGCGTCTTGAGCGGCGACACATGCTTGGGACACCCGTAGATCGCCAGCGGATCGTTGGTGTGGCCGTATCCGGGCATCATCAGCCCAGCGTACTCCAGCGACCGCTGCCAGCCCCGCGTGTGATGCTCCACCGAACCGGGAATGTGCTCGCCGTATTCCATGCCGTACTGGGCGAACCGCACGCCCAACTGCCGAAGCGACGAGAGGCACTGCGTCGTCTTGCCCGCCTCCCGCGCCGCCGACAGCGCCGGCAGCAAAATCGCCACCAGCACGGCAATGATCGCCACCACGACCAGAAGTTCGATGAGGGTGAACCCGGGCCTATCGCTACGCATTGTCTTTGTGTCTGCGATCATGACTTGTCCGGTATTACGAGCCGAGGGGGTATCAGCACGTGCTTCTGTGCTCGGTCCACGTTCGCATCGCAAAACAACAGCTCAGCCGCGGTGCGGGCCGCCTCGTCGTACGGCTGAAACGTGTGCGGGATGTGGGCCAGTTCGGGATTGTCGCCCATGTTGTTGCCGACCATCGCGATATCGCGCCCGACGGTCAGACCAAGCTCCCGCAACGCCCGGTAAATCCCGTAGGCGGTGGAGAAGGTCGGGGTCGCCACCGCGGTGAACCGATTCGGCGTTTCCCGCAGCATCCGCACGACCGCCTCGCGGGCCGGATCGGCTGAGGATTCCACCGGCACGTTCACCTCCAGCCGCTGGTCGCAGGCCACGCCATAGTCGGCCAGGGCCTGGAGATACCCGCGGTGCGACTCGTCGCCCGAGGTGCTGTAGGTGTGGGCTGAGACGTAGCAGATCCGCCGGTGGCCCGAGACGATCAGGTGCTCGGCGGCCAGGTAGCCCACCCTGAATTTGTCCACCATCGCCGCCGGAGCGTCGCAGCCGGCCACGTACTGGTCGATCAGCACCACCCTCCGGCCCGCTTCCATCAGTCGATTGATCGCCGCTGCGTACCTGCGGTCGTAGACGTTCCCGTACACCGGGCAGGTCAGGATGCCCGTCAACTCCTCCTGCCCGATCGCTTCCAGCATTTCCCGCTCGCGTTCCGCGCTGAGCAGGGCGTTGCGCACCCAGCACTGGAAGCCTCGCTGCGAAGCCGCCTGCTCGACCCCTCGCAGGATGGCCAGGTGCATCGGAATCTCCATGTCCGGCATGATCAGTCCGATCACCTTGGGTCCCACCATCCGCCGGCGGTCCAACTCCACCTGCCGGCGGATAAACGTGCCCCGGCCCTGGTGGCGGACCACGAACCCTTCCTTTTCCAGGTCCATCATCGCACGTCGGACGGTGATGCGATCCACCTGGAAGACCTCGGCGAGTTTGCGTTCGGGAGACAGGCGATCGCCCACCTTCATCCGTGCGATCTGGCGCTTCAGGTCCTCGCGAACCCGTTCGTAGAGCGGCAGATCCGCCTTCAGAGACGCTTCCGTGGTTTCCGGCAGATCAGTCATGGCGAATCCTGTGTGCCTGGGGCAACAACTACACCATCAATGTACTACCAATGTAGCCCATTTGCAAGAAAAAAACGCCGTACCGTCAGGGGTATCGGCGTTGGCCGGCCATGCGATCACCGGGTCAGAAGCTGGGCGGCCACAGCCAAAGACGCTGGGACTGAAGCGATGCGGTCCCAAAAGGTCCGGCGGGGACCTTTCCATCCGGCGGGGTTTGCCCAAAGAAATCTTCCGTGGCGTCGGCGACGGGGTCCACCAGTACGTCTTGCCAGCCCGGATCGCGGAACTCGATCTTGTACTGTGGATCGAGGCCCTCGACGGTGGAGCCCTGTTCTGGATACCGGGCGGGATCCTCGCTGGGAATGCGGGTGGTTACCTCCCAGAGCCGCGGAAGCCCCAACTCCATCGCGCGGGCCGCCGGGCCACCGAACGCGGCGGCGAACGTTTCGAGATTGCAGCACCCGCGAGGCCACGCATCCACGGTCCGCCACTGGTCGAAATCGGGCCACAGGGCCTTGGCGACGCCCGCCTCGTCCAGCCACGCCTTCGCCAGGTTGGCCATCTCTTCCGGAGAAGGGGCGTCGTTGGCATTACCGGAGAGCTGGAACAGTTGGCCCGGTTCGACCACGTTTCCGTCGATGCGGTTGGCTTTGCGCTCGGTCTCTTCCTTGGGTATGGGGAAACGAATCGCCCCCCGCTGATTGCCGACGAATACGTTGTTCCGCACTTCGCAGCCGGTCGGCCGGACGAACCGCCTGCCGAAGAACTGGCCGCGGGTGCCAGCGTAATCGACAATGCAGCCCCACCGGCCGTTGTACATCGAGAGGTTGTGGACGAACCGCACCGTCACCGAACAACGGCTTGAAAGCCCGTCGATCCGGTTGAACGCGACCACGTTGTGATCGATCAGGATCGGCGGACCGGCGTTGATCTCCAGGTCGATTCCAACGTCATTGCCGAGAACCAGGTTGCCGGTGATCCGTGCCGCTTCGTTGGTGTTGTCCAGCCAGATTCCCGAGCCGCTGCCGGCTTGGTCGCGGATCAGGTTGCGAGCGATCCTCGCCCGCCGTGTCACGTGCAGCTTGATCGCCGCCGCCTCCACCCACTCCAGGTCGGGATTCTCGCTGGGCGTCAGCCGCCGCCGGTTGTTCCGCTCAAATGTGTTGCCTTCGATGAGTAGGTCATCGGCCTTCACCGCGATCAGACCGCTCAGGCTGTTGTCGCAAATGCGGTTGTTACGCACCACGTGGCTGTGCGAAGGCGCGGGCGCCTCGACGTAGTTGTATTCCGGCGGCCACGGGCCCTCCGGCAGTTTCGTCTCGTGGACCGGTCTGGCTCGTTCATCGGCCCACGGCCCTTCGTCGATGTCCTGGTTCTGCAGAACCCGCCAATGGGCGACGACCTCGGACCCGACGTCGAGACCGGCCGTGGCGGCATGGCGGATGACGTTGTCCTCGATGATCCAGTGATGCCCGCTGCGGGTCGAGACCATCCCGGCCTGCGGGAACGGAGCTTGGTTGGCTGCATGCTCGATGATGAAACCTTCAAGGCGAATGTAACCCAGGCCGCGCCGTTCCGGAGCGAAGACCGCGGGACGCACCGTCACTTCCACCGGACCCTTGGTCCACGAGAGGAAGTTGACCACCAGCGTCTTACCGTCGTCCGCGGCGCACCAGGAGCCGGGAGTGGCTTTGACCTGGTCCGTGGTGCGGACCTGGCGCATCGGCCGGCCGCGGACGAACACCTCGCCGACCACCAGTTCCGGGAAACCCGCCCGATTGGGGTCGCGCGGGGCCATCCGTTCCTCGGCGGTCAAGTAGGGACCGATCCGGACCGGCGTGTTGAAGGGGTTGTATCGTTGCGGTTGGCCGTTATCGTCAGCCAGTCGCGGATGGGGCTCGAACAGATCCTCCGGCAGGTTCGCCCGCACCACGTGTTCCCACCGCGGCTGGTTCGGCTCGACCGGTTCCCACGGCGGATCGAAGACCTCGGAGCCCGAGATGACCACCCGCTCGCCCTCAGCGGCCTGGTAGGCGATCATCCGATCCGGCCCGTCGCCTCCGCGGGCCGGCTGGACCCACTCGCGGTATACGCCTTCATGCACCAGCACCGTATCGCCCGGCTGGGCGAGCTGGGCGGCCTGTCCGATAGTTCGCAGGGGTGTCTGCGCCGTGCCGTCGTTCTCGTCCGAGGCTTCGGCGGTCTGGGCGACGTGCCAGACCCGCCTCTGAGCGGTTTGCGTCGCGGCATCGCCGCAAGCCGTTCCGAATCCCGCCAGCACCATCGCCACAAACCGCACCGCCACAGCGTTGAAAGGTCTCATGCTCAGAGGGTCTCCCGTCCGCTTCGGACGACAGGGGTTACTTTTCGAATTGCCAGTAGTACGCGCTGTTGCTGTAGATGTCTTCCTGCGGCAGGCGGGCGACGTGCCCATCAAGCCAGAAGAAGCCCGCCGTCCCGGAATGCCGCGGCTGGGGAATGTAGAGCGGCGCCTGGGCGGGGCTCCAGTTGATCACGTAGGACGCGTCCCGGTCCGCTCCGCCGCTGTCGCCGAAGGCCAGCGTGTCCGACGGCAAGGCGCAACGGCTGAGCTTCTCGAATTGGTAGTAGTTGTTCCACCAGTGGCCGAGCCACACGTAGTTCCACCCATAGTGCGGCTGGTAGCGGTAGTTCGCCGGAACCGTTTCCGTCGGGCACTCCAGGATCGAGCCCTTGGCGCTGAGCGTCCCATCCGCAACGGTGTCCAGATAGCCGCGCTGAACCCACGTCTCGCACCAGGTGTACGGGCCGTCGTAGGGGCCGGCGGGCAGACTATAACCCGGTCCCACCGCGGCCGCGCCGTAGTTGCTGGGGATGCCGTCGCAGAGCATGTAGCCGCCGTATTCCTCCGTCCAGCGGAACAGCGTCACCCCGATCTGGCGAAGGTTGCTGCAGCATACCGCTGCCCGGGCCTGCTCCCGCGCCGAGGTCAGGGCCGGCAGCAGCATCGCCACCAGCACGGCGATGATCGCGACCACCACCAGCAGCTCGATGAGGGTAAACGCTCGAAACGCCGGCGCCGCCTTCCGAGGCACGATGACCGCGGATCTGTGACTGGTCTTCATAGGTTCTGCCCCATCACCATCGTCGGTTGGATCAGGACGTGCTTTCGATGCCCGTCCCGCGCGTCGTCCAGCAGAAGCTCCACCGCCGCCCTGGCCTCCTGGTCATGCGGCTGGTGGGTGTGCGGGATGTGGGCGAACTCCGGATTATCGGTCATGTTGTCGCCGACCAGGGCAATATCCCGGCCGACGGTCAGGCCCAGGTCGCGCAGGGCCAGGCAAATCCCGTAGGCCATCGCGAAATGCGGCGTGGCCACCGCCGTGAACGCCCGCGGCGACTCCCTGAGCAGATCCCGCACCGCCTCGCGGACCGGCTCAGCCGAACATCGCCCATCCACGTTGATCTCCAGTTCCGGATGAAACGCCACGCCGTAATCGTCCAAAGCCTGGCGGTAGCCCCGGTAGCACTTATCCCCAGCCGGTGAGTAGGTATGACTCGAAACATAGCCGATCCGGTGGTGCCCCTGCATGACCAGGTGCTCCGCGGCCAGGTAGCCCACCCGGAATTTATCGATGCACGCCGTCGGAGCGTCAATCTGCGGGATGTACTCGTCCATCAGCACGACCCGCTTGCCGTCGGCGATCAGCCGGCCCAGCAGCCTTACGTACTCGGGATCGGCGACGTTCTCAAAGAACGGGCAGGTGATGATGCCGGTCAGCTCCTCATGGCTGATGGCGTCGAGAATCGCCAGCCCCCGCCGGGCGTCCAGCATGGCGTTGCGAACCCAGCACTGATAGCCCCGCTGCGAAGCCGCCTCCTCAACCCCCCGCAGCATGGCCAGGTGCATCGGGATCTCCATGTCCGGCATGATCAATCCGATCACCTTCGGCCCCACCAGGCGGGTTTGGTCGATCGTCCGAAGCTTGCGGATAAACGTGCCCCGGCCCTGGTGACGGACCACGAAACCTTCCTGCTCCAGGTCCGTCATCGCCCGCCGAACGGTGGCCCGGTCCACCCCGTACCGCTCAGCCAGGGCCCGCTCGGGCTCCAGCTTCTCGCCGCCCCGCATCCGCGAGATCCGACGCCTCAGGTCTTCACGCACCCGCACGTGCAACAGCGGGCTGTCGCTTGCGGTATCCAGCACGTCACGACGGTCATTCTCGTTCATGCTCACCCTTCACACACACTTCATATCGCCCATACCCTACCATAGGCAACCATTAGAGTCAACCAATTAGTCGGACAACGCCCTTTGACTGGCGAATCCGCACTGCGACGACAGCCTTGGGTCGGGGATTTGCACGGAGCACGCGGATCACGCGGAGAAGGAATAAAAATGAAAATTGAAAATTCTAAATAGAAAAATGCAGAATGCAGACCCGCCGCCCCCTTCTTCACTCGGGATACTGACTTCCTTCCCTCCGCGTGGTCCGCGTGCTCCGTGCCGTCCCAAAGAGACCACCAATGGCGCTGCGGATGCGTTCCCCCGATCGGCTGAGTTCCTACTCCTCTCGGTACGCGTAGAACAGCCGGGCGACCTCGGCGCCGAGCATGTCGGCGAGTTGGTCGGTCCATTCCTGCCGCTTCTCGGGTTCCAGCATGTCGCCTTCGCGCCGACCGCGGACCTGGACCGAGCGGCCGGCAATGTCGATCGGCCAGAGCCGCTCGCCCGTCCCTACGTCCATCACCTTCACCTGGGCCCGACCGGCCGGCAGGATCAACGGGCTCTCCGGGTCGGCTTGCAGGTCGAATTGCGTCAGGTTTACGTAGATCACCAGATCGGCCCCGGTTTCGCGTCCGAGCTGCTGGATCGAGTACAGCCGCCCGTCGGCCCCCTGTTTCTTGAGGCTCTCGACCTGCGAATAGTCGATCGCGTTGTCGCGCCGGACCGCGCCGTTTTCCTGGAGCAGTTGCATGGTCCGCTGGGCGATGGCCTCGCGGGTGGCGGCGTCGGTCGAGCTGATCATGTAGTCGTCGATCAGGACAGCGGTCTTGCCCGCCGGCAGCTTGAACTCGGCCGGCACAGCCGGTTTCATGTCCGGCGTGAACATCAGGGCCATGTTGGCGCAGCCGCTCGAGAGCACGCCGATCAGCAAAGCGCCGAGGACCAGAGGAATGCGGATCATGGCCTAACCTCCTACCGGTTCGCGGTGGGTATAGAACTTCTTGGCCAGGGCCTGGCTGAACACCTGGATGGTGGCGGATCGGACGTAGAACACGTCGGCTTCGGTCGGGTTCAGTGGGTGCTTCTCGGGAAAGTCGACCTCGACCCGGCCGGACCACAACTCGCGATCGCGGCTTTGGACGGGCAGATCGCCGCGACAGTCGTACAGGGCGCACTGGGCCAGTATGTGGCCCTGCAGCAGCGAGTCGGACCCGTAGGGATGCGTGCGGAATTCCAGCAACTGGATGTGCATGACCATATCGGCGTCGAACTTCCGGCCGATCTCGACCATGGGCAGCCGGTCGGCTTCGTAGTCCGACCGCTGGAACTTGTGCACCGCCAGCGGATCGGTGAACGTGCAGTTGATGTGCTGGTTGATGGCGTGCCGCACGTGGTTGGCCACGTCCAGACGCACCTGCGGATAGCTGAACGAGACGGATTCGTCAGCCCAGACCCACAGACACACGTCCTTGCCCTCGAGGTCCTCGAACTCGGCTTGGATCTTCTGCGTTCGATCGGCGGCCAGGGCGTACATCGGCGAGGCCAGAAGGTTGCATCCGCCGGTGGCCAGGAGGATCAGCCCCAGCCCCGCCGCAAGGGGGAGTTTCTGCCGCATGTGTTCCTACCTTATTGGAAATTCACCGGTTACGAATGTACCAAAGAGGAGCTTGAAAATCCACGCCCCAAGGAAAAGGGCGGCGAAGCCGATCAGCACCCATCGGAACCGCCACCGGCTCCAGAACGGCTGCCAAGGTCGCCCGGTGACCAGTACCTGGACCGCCCCAACGCCCAGGTAGATTACGATCAGGCACAGCAGGGCCCCAAACGGCTGGGCGGCGAACGCCTTGATCGGATGGCCGTGCATCATGTACACGAACGAGCGGGTCATAAAGCACGTCGGGCACGGATAGCCGCTCTGGACGAGGAACCCGCACGGTTTGAGCAGTGGGTAGCCGCTGTTAAACCGCTCCAGCCGATCCGGCTGCAGGTAGACCGCCACGCCCAGCAGGGCGATCACGCCCGCCAGCACGACGGCGGCCCGAATGCGGTAGCTCAAGGCGGTGCTGTCCATCGGCGATCTTAAGTCCTTTTCTCCGCGGGCTTTTCACGCACGGCCAGGTAGTAAAGCCTTCCCTGCCGCTGCTCGCCGGCGATCCGCCCGGCCCGAAGGAGTTTTTCGAGCACCTTGGCGATCTCCGGACGGTGCATGTCCAAGCCGGCTGCCAGGTCGTCGAGCGTGCACGGCCGGCGGCGAAGGGTCTCCAGCACCGCCTCGACGCCGCCCTGGAACTGACCGGTGTACTCCTTCTCCGGGAAGTCGGCGACCACCTCCGCCCTGGGCTCAAAGCGATCGGCGATCTCGGCCAGGCGCTGCGGCGTGACGGCTTGGACGTCCGGCTCAGCCGGCGGCCGCACCGCCGTGTTGAGCTGAATTCTCGCCACCCCCAGATCGTTGGCGATGGCCGCGATCCGGTCCACCGCCTCATCCGAATCGTTGATGCCCTGGACGATGAAGACCTCCAGCCACACCTTCGATCCGTGCTGGCGGCAGAATTCGCGCAAGCCGTCGATGTATTGATCAAAGCCGATCGCCGGGGCTGGGCGGTTGATCCGCTCGAACGTCGCCGCGTCGCCCGCGTCCAGCGACGGGACGATCAGGTCGGCCCGGGCCACTTCGTCGCGGACCCGCGGGTCGAACAGCAGCGTCCCATTGGTCAGCACGTCCACGGGAACGTCGGTCAGGCTGTGGATCCGGTCGATCAGCTCGCCCAGACGGCTGTAGAGGGTCGGTTCGCCTGACCCAGCCAGCGTGATATAATCGGGCCGAACCCCGCCGGCCAGCACCCGCGCGATCTCAGCCGCCACCTCCTCCAGCGGCACAAACTCGCGCCGCTCGATGCTCTTTTCCGTAGTCCGGCCGATCTGACAGTAAACACAATCCAACGTGCACGTCTTGGGCGGGATCAAATCCACCCCCAACGACCGTCCAAGCCGCCGACTCGGCACCGGGCCAAATACGTATTTCGATGAAGACTGCGGCAACGCCAACTCCTTCCGGCAGATCCGCCATGCCCGCCGATCCGGAATTATATCGCCCCACCAACCGAACCACAAATGCAGCCGGCACGGAGCACGCGGAACACGCGGAGGGGAAGAAGTCAGAAGCCAGTAGCCAGAATGAAAAAGGCCGCCTGGGGCGTCCAGCTTGTACTTTGCATTTCGCCATTTGACATTTTCAATTCTCTTCTTCTCCGCGTGGTCCGCGTGTTCCGTGCTACTCTTCTAGGGAATTGATCTAAGTCATTACATTTTTGTGCATGGTGAGCCGTACCGAGCCCGCGAGCGTCCTATAATTGTCCAATTGGGGAGTTTCGTGGATCAGTGGTTACCGATTCATGGCTTAGTGCCATTTTGGGAAATATGATATGGCTAACTACACGGGACCAAAAATCAGGTTGAGCCGGAAGCTGGGGGCTCCGGTGGCTGAGACGCCGAAGCACACGCACCTTCGCCGTCCGTACCGGCCCGGGCAGCACGGCCATCGTCCTATTCGAAGGGAGTTGTACGGCCGGCAACTGGCGGAAAAGCAGAAGCTGGCCTACTACTACGACCTCGGCGAGCGGCAGTTGCACCACTATCTCCAGAAGGCCCAGCAGTCGCGGCAGGCGACGCTGGACGCATTCGCCGAGATGCTGGAAACGCGGCTGGACAACGCCCTCCGCCGGGCGGGATGGGCCCGGACCATCTGGCAGGCCCGCCAGATGGTGGTGCACGGCCACATCTTCGTCGACGAGGCCAAGGTGGACCGGCCGTCATACGGCGTATCGCCCGGCGAGGTCATCTCTGTCCGCCCGCGTAGTCGCAAGCTCGTCGAGCAGGCGGCGGCGAGTTCGGAGACCGGGCCGGTCGCCGACTGGCTGGAGCGGGACGAGACGGCAATGGAGGTCCGCGTGCTGCGCCGGCCGGCCCTCGAGGACGTCCGGCTCCCGTTCGAGATGGACTACAGCCTGGTGCTGGAGTTCTATACGCGATAATCACGGGATGCCCAGCCGCCCCGACCACGGAAAGTGGCGACGTGTTGGTGAAGGTGGCAGCGGGGCGGCGGGGTTGGTATAATGGCTCCTGTAACTTCAGGAGGACTCGACACTTCAGTATGAAAGAGAACAAACAGACGGTCGGCAAAGAGGCGGCGGTCCTGGTGGCGCTGGTTGGCCCGGGTCAGGACGACGGGTTTGACAGCTTCCGCGAACTGGAGGAACTGGCCAGAACGGCTGGGGCCAAGGTCGTGGCCAAACTGGTGCAAAAGCGGCCGCACATCGATCCGCAGCACTATATCGGCAAGGGCAAGGTCAACGAACTGGCCGAGACGGTCAAGTCGAAGGGGGCCGACCTGGTCGTCTTCGATAACGACCTGACGCCCGCGCAAATCCGCAACATCGAGAAGGTGATCGAGTGTAAGGTGCTCGATCGCAGTGAGTTGATTCTCGATATCTTCGCGACTCACGCCCGCACCGCCCAGGCCCGCAACCAGGTCGAACTGGCCCAGCTTCAGTACACCTATCCGCGCCTCACGCGGATGTGGGGCCACCTGGAGCGGATCGCCGGCGCGGGCGGCGGCGGCACGGCGGGGTCCGTCGGCGGCATCGGCACCCGCGGTCCGGGCGAAAAGCAGCTCGAGACCGACCGGCGGCTTGTCCGCAAGGCGATCGACCGCCTCAAGCGCGAGCTCGATCAGATCGACGAGCGCAAGATGCGCGAAGTCTCAAGCCGCGGCAGCCAGTTCACCGTGTGCCTCGTCGGCTACACCAACGCGGGCAAGAGCACGCTGATGAACGCCTTGACCGGGGCCGACGTCTACGTCGAGGACAAGCTCTTCGCGACGCTCGATACGCGGACCCGCCGGTGGAATCTCGGCCAGGGCCTGCACGCGTTGCTCTCCGATACCGTCGGTTTCATCCGCAACCTGCCGCACCACCTGATCGCGTCGTTTCGGGCGACGCTGGAAGAGGCCATCCACGCCGATCTGCTGCTGCACGTGGTGGACGCGTCGAACCCGCAGGCCGAGCGCCAGATCGAGACCGTCAACGCGGTGCTCAAGGATCTCGGCTGCGAAGAGAAGAACGTGGTGACCGTGCTCAACAAGATCGACAAGCTCGACGACCGCCACGAGGTCCAGGTTCTGCGGCGGCACCATCCGACCGCGTTGGCTGTCTCAGCCCGCAGCGGCGAGGGACTCGACCTGCTGACTGAACGGGCGCGATGGTACTACCTCAAGCCGGCTCTGCATCTGACTATCGAGGTCGGCTGCGACGCGGGCAAACTGCTGAGCTTCCTGAACCGCCACGCCCAGATCCACGAAACGCAGTACCTCGACAACCAGGCCCGGATGGAACTAACCCTCTCCGCCGACTGGCTCGGCCCGATGCGCCAGTTCGCCGGCCAGTACCATGTGCTCGCCGCCTCGGACGAAGAAGCCGCCGCCCTCCTCAACGCCGCTGCCGTCACAGCGGATTCCTGACCGCGGACGAGCGAACCGCAGCCAGACGAACCGAACATCGGCGAGTCTACGGCTCGTTCTTCCAGAGCACCTCGCCGTTTGTGCGGTCCTTGAAGAAGTCGGTGATCTTGCCCTCGCCCATTCCGGTGATCCCGCCCGAGGGATGGCCGATCAGGTTGCCGTCGGCGTCGTACAGGTCGGCGTAGTCATCGGGATATTCAGCCGGGATGTAGTAGACGGTCTGGCCGTGATACTCCCACCGGCTGATCTCCGGCGGCCGACGCTCCGCCGGCTGGGACTCGATCTGGGCGATCTTCTGTGTCAACCACGACGGCACGCCCGACTCCTTGCCCACCGGCTCATCGCAGCCGGCAAAACCGAACGCCACCGCCAACCCCAACGGCAACAGGACAAACTTCCTCATCGTCGGCTCCTTCCAAATCCGCCCAACGCAACGGCTCGTTCCCTTTCCGCCTATCTATCCCAACCGCCAACGAAAGTCAAAGCCGTTCTGGCCGCTCCATCTCCAGCCTCCGGGCCAGACGGCCCACACCGGCGACGATCGTCAAAGCCTCGCCGCCCGATGCGCCCGCTCCGGCATCTGATGGACCGCCTGTGGCTTCGAATTCCACGCAGGATAGTCCAACCGGGTCCGCCGGCTGCGACCTGTCGGCTTGCTACAGACCTTCGGTCTGCATGAAGAGTTCGGGCTGGGGCATGACGGGATTCTTGGTCCAGATGACGTCGAGAACCCCGCGCTGGATCAGTTGCAGGGCGATATCGGCGGCGGTCTGATCGAACTGGCTGCCGGCCATGCGGCGGAGCTGGTCGATGACGAATTCGAGGGGGAACGGCCGCTTATAGCTGCGGGCGGCGAGCATGGCCTCGACCGCGTCGGCGACGTGGATGATCCGGGCTCCGGCCGGGATGGCCTCGCCGATCAGCCCGTCGGGATACCCCCGTCCGTCGATCCGCTCGTGGTGGTGTTTGACCAGGGGCAGTTCGGCGGTGAAGAACCGCGTCTGCTGGAGGATGTTGTAGCCGATCAGCGGGTGCTGCTCGATCAACTCCCGCTCGTCGTCGGTCAGCCGTCCGGGTTTGATCAGCACGGCGTCGGGAATGCCGATCTTGCCGATGTCGTGCAGCAGGGCGGCGGAGTAGATAGTCTGAACCTGCCGGGCCGGAAGACCCATCTCGCCGGCGATCTCCTTGGAGAAGGCGGCGACCTTTATCGAATGGTCCCGAGTGTACGGGTCGCGGGCTTCGACCGCCGCCACCAACACCCGCAGCGATTCGTAGATGACGCTGCCGACCTGCCGGTTCAGCTCGCGGAACCGCCACATCATGATGTTGATCGACTCGACGTCCGGATCGGGCCGGACCGGCTCAGCCGAGAACTCCCACGACAGGTTCTGCTGGGTCAGTCCCGGACGCCACGTGACGATGGTCTCCGGACCGCTGAGCTTGGCGTGGTACACCGCCTCGATGACCCGATCGAGAAACTCGAAATCCTCGCCCGTGTCGTTTGGATGGATCTCGACCAGCCCCAGGCACACCGGGATCTTCACCGGCGATCCATCGATCGTCAGCGGTTCGTCCCGCAGGCAATCGATGATCCGTTCGGCGACCCTGCGGCCGGCCTTCTCGCCGCCGCCCGGCAGCACTACGAGAAACTCATCGCCGCCGTACCGCCCCACGATGTCGTCGGTGCGGACGCAGCGGGTCATCCGGTTGGCGAAATCGACCAACAACCGGTCGCATGCCGAGAACCCCCGGCTGGTATTGAGGTTACGGAAATCATCGATATCCACCAGCAGCAGGCTCATCGGCAAATCCTGCTGGGCGCAGTCCTTCCGCATCCGTCCGAGCCGTTCGACAATGAACCGATGCGAAGCCAGACCGGTCAGATCGTCGCGATAGCCGGGGACATTGGCCTCGGGCGACAGCCGGGGAACCAGACGCCGGCGGTCGCCGCCGCGCCCCGCGGCATGGCCCATCCCGCGACAAATCGCATCCCAGAGGACCTCGAACGCCACCGGTTTCTGATAGTATTCGAACGCCCCGGCCCGCAGGACTCGCTTGACCGTCTCGGTCTCACCCGAGTTGGCCAGGAAGATGACCGGGCAGGCCAGATGGAGGCTGCGGATCTTCTCGATCAGGTCCAGGCCGCCGCCGTCGGGCAGTTCGGCCTCGGAAATGACGACACAGACCGCGCCGGGATCCTCGGCCAAACGGGCCATGGCGCCGCCGATCCCGTCGGCGCAGACCAGCGTGATGTCCTGCTCGGCCAGATCCCTTTGCAGGCTTTCCCGCAGTTCCGGGTCGGCGTCGATCAGCAGTATGTTCCCATTCGTGTCCGACATGGTGCTCGGTCTGTCGCTCGCAAGGATGGTTCCTCACGGCTGTCAGGAGCGGTTATTAAGAGCCATTTCTCCCTGTGTGCTTATCGGTTGACACAAGTGCCCCCTTGATCTGCGGCCCTTTCCCCCACGCGCCAAATGACTGGACAAATCGAAAATGGCAGGAAGTTTGCTGCGAGTTCCAGCCGGGAGGCTAGAGCACCTTCTCCAGCAGGGCGGCCAGATCGTCGCGCGTGGCGGGTCGCGGGTTGGCCTTGGTGGATCCGGAGTCCATGCCCTCCTCAGCCAGTTCCGGGATCAGCGACCGGTCCACCGGCCACGTCCGAAAATCGCTGGGCAGGTCCAGTGACTTCAGCAGGTTCCAGGCGAACCGGACCGGATCGGTTCCGAGCAGCCCAGCCAGACGGGCGTACTTGCCGGACGCCTCCAGCACCTGCCGGTTATACTCCAGCACGTAGGGCAGCAGGACGGCGCAGGCCAGCCCGTGCGGAACGCCGAACCGGCCCCCGATCGGGTGGGCCAGGCCGTGCACCACCCCCAGCCGGGCGTTGGCCAGCGCCATGCCGGCCAGCAGGCTGCCCTCAGCCATCGCCTGGCGGGCCTCCAGGTCGCTCCCGTCGCGATACGCCCGCTCCAGATGACGGGCGGTCAAAACAATCGCCTTTTCGGAACAGGCGTCGGTGAGGCTGGTGGTGATCTTCGAGCAGAAGCTCTCGACGGCCTGGACGAAGGCGTCGGCCCCGGAAGCAGCGGTCACGCCGGGCGGGCACGAGAGCATCAGTTCCGGGTCCACGATCGCCACCTTGGGCATCATCAGTTCGGGATGGCGGATGGACTTCTTGCGGTCGATCGACTTGTCGGTCAGCACGGCGGTGGGCGTCGCCTCCGATCCGGTGCCGGCGGTGGTTGGTGCGGCGATCATGGGCAGGCTGCGGTCGGGCAGTCTCTGGCTGGCCACGTGCTCGGCGGTAGGGCGGTCGGAAAACGCCAGGATGGCGGCGGCTTTGGCGATGTCCATCACCGATCCGCCTCCGACCGCGACCAGCACGTCGCTGCCGTGGGTTTTGATCCGCTGGCGAAGGGTGTCGACGTCCTGGCAGGGGGGTTCGGGATGGACGTTCTCGAAGACTTCCACGGTCAAGCCGGCTGCGGTCAGTTGCCCGCGAAGTTTGTCTGTACCGCCGGCCGAGGCGACCGATTTGCACCCGATAACCAGCATGGCGGATCGGCCGAGGCGCGAGGCCTCCGTGCCCAGTTCGCCGATGCAGCCGGGTCCGGTAACGATCTTCGGCGGCACGATAAAGGCGTGCATCGGCCTCCCCTTGCGACTACTGGAGCATCTCCCGCGGATCGGTGATCCTGCCGGTCAACGCGCTGGCCGCTGCGGTCAGCGGGCTGGCCAGAAAGATGCCGGCCTGCTTGTGGCCCATGCGTCCGGGGAAATTGCGGTTGGTCGTGCTGACCACCTGCAGCGGTTCGTTGGCCCGGCCGAAGGTGTCGATCGGTCCGCCCAGGCACGCGGCGCACGAGGGCGGTCCGATGTGGCAGCCGGCGTCCTGGAACACCTGCCGGACGCTCTTGCCGTCGAGGTGAATCTGGTCCATCTGGCGGTCGACGGTTACTGTGGCGGGCACGATGAAGGTGTCGACCCGGACCTTGCGGCCCCGCAGGACCCTGGCTGCGGCCAGCAGGTCGGTCAGTTTGCCGCCCGTGCACGAGCCGATGTACGACCGGTCAATCTTCTGGCTGCTTAGTTCGCGGGCGGTGGCCCGGTTGCCCGGTGAATGCGGCTGGGCGATTGTCGGTTCGAGCTTTTCGGTGTCGAAATCGTGGGTGCTGAGGAACTCCGCGTCCTCATCGCTGCGGAAGACCCGGTAATCGATATCGGTCCGGTCGGACAGATACTCAGCCGTGCGGATGTCCGCGGCCATGATGCCGTTCTTGCCGCCGGCCTCGATGGCCATGTTGCAGACCGTCATCCGCTCCTCGATGCTCAGGGCGTCGATGGTCGAGCCGACGAACTCCATCGCCCGGTACGTCGCCCCATCCGTGCCGATCTCGCCGATCACCGCCAGGATCAGGTCCTTGGCCATCAGATACTCGGGCATGCGGCCTTCGAAACGGAAGCGCATGGTCGGCGGAACCTTAAGCCACAGCTTGCCCGTGCCCAGCACGAACGCGGCTTCGGTGTTGCCGATGCCGGTGGCGAACTGGCCGAACGCGCCGGCGGTGCACGTGTGGCTGTCGGTGCCGAGCATCACCTCGCCCGGCCGGCAGTGGCCCTTTTCAGCCAGCGTGCTGTGGCAGACCCCGCTGTAGCAGGTATCCCGCGTGCAGCGGTAGCCGGTCGGCACGCCGGGCTTATTGACGAAGTCGGCGTCGTAGAAGCTGACGAGGCCCTGCTCGGCGGCGAACTCGCGAAGCAGCGCAATATTGCGGTGGGCGTTCTCGTCGGCGGTGAAGATGTAGTGGTCCGGAATGATGACCACCCGCCGCGGATCGAACACCTTGGCCTTGCGGCCGAACTGCTCGCGGAAGATGCCGATCGTCGGCGGTCCGCACACGTCGTGCGTCATCAACGTATCGACGTTGACCCAGATGTTCTCGCCCGGTGAAACGGAATCCCGCCCGGCGTGGGCGGCCAGAATTCTCTCGGTGATGGTCATTCCCATGATCGGTCAGCCTTTGGCAATGGCAAGGGGGTCGAATTTCCGGCCGGTGAGGCGCTCGTAGGCCTCGGCGTAGCGCCGACTGGTGCCTTCGACCACCTCGGCCGGCAACTGGGGACCCGGAGGGGTCTTGTCCCAGTCCAGCGTTTCCAGATAGTTGCGGACGAACTGCTTGTCGAACGACGGCTGGTCGTGGCCCGGTTCGTACTGATCGGCGGGCCAGAACCGCGAGGAGTCCGGGGTCAGGACCTCGTCGACCAGCACGATCTGTCCGTCGCCGGCCAGTCCGAACTCGAATTTAGTGTCGGCGATGATGATGCCCTTCTCGCGGGCGTACTGAGCCGCCGCCTGGTACAGGTCGAGGCTGGTCTTCTTGAGCTGATCCAGGACGACCTGGTCCACGATTTCCGAGGCGGTCTCGAAGCTGATGTTCTCATCGTGGCCGGTGGCCGCCTTGGTGGCCGGCGTGAAGAGCGGCTCGGGCAGTTTGTCGCACTGCCGCAGGCCGGCGGGCAGCTTGATCCCGCAGACCGTGCCGCTGGTCTTGTATTCCTTCCAGCCGCTTCCGGTGATGTAGCCGCGGACCACGCACTCGATCGGGACCACCGGGTACTTGCGGACGAGCACCGACCGGCCGGCAAAGACCTGCGGCTGGGCCCGGAACGCCTCCGGCAGATCGGTGAGTTTCGTCCCGATCAGGTGGTTGCGGACGCGGTCCTTGAACCGTTCGAACCAGAAGTTGCTGATCTGGGTCAGCAGGACGCCCTTGTGGGAGATGCCGTTGGGCATCACCACGTCAAAGGCGCTGATCCGGTCGCTGGCCACCAGGACCAACTGATCGCCCAGGTCGTAGATGTCCCGCACCTTGCCCCGCTTGATCGGCAGGCCGCGAACTTCCGTCTTGAGTATGGCTTGTGCTTCCGTATTCATAGTAGGGGCATGTTACCGACCAGGCTGGGCAAAGTCAATTCCCGCGGCCCGGCGGCGCAACGGTTCCAGCGGTCCGTTCGCCTGCCGGTCCGCAGCCTATGGTCGTAAAAACTGATGCAAGGTGCGGCCTTGCGGACGCGCACCTTACACCATTGCCATGCCGCCCAAAGCTCTTCTTGCCCCGAGCAGCCGTCTCTCCAAATCGATCTAGTCGGCGCCCTGGCCCTGCGGGACGGGCTCGACTCGGGTCTTGCGGATGGCCATCAGAACCGACAGGAGCAACAGCGAGCCCACCATCGGCACCGCGAAGTACACCCAGTTGATCGAGTAGCCGGCCATGCCCAGCGTCGTCCGCACGCCGACCAGGACGATCAGCACGCCCACCAGCCCCATCAGCCCGCGACGGGGCAGAATGCGGCACATGTGAGCGGCCAGCGGCGCCGCCGCCACCCCGCCGACGATCAGTCCGATGATCGGCTTCCAGTTCTGAGCGAAGCCCAGGATGGTCACGAACGTGACCGCTTGGACGAATGTGACCAGGAACTCCGCGGCGTTGACCGAACCGATCGACCGGCGCGGGCAGTGGCCGGTAGCCACCAGCGTCGAGCTCACGATCGGCCCCCAGCCGCCGCCTCCGACCGCGTCGCAGAAGCCGCCCGCCAGACCCAGCGGGGTCATCCGTCCCCACGGCTTGCTCTCGTTGCGGCGAAGCGCCTTCCACAGGATCATCGCCCCCATCACCAGCAGATACGCCGTGATGAACGGCTTGATCGTATCCCCCGGCACCGAGGTCAGCACATAGGCGCCCACGAATCCGCCAATGGCGCCCGGAATCACCAGACGCTTGAAGAGCTGACGGTCGATATTGCCCAGCCGCCAGTGCGAAAACCCCGAAACCGCGGTGGTGAACACCTCAGCGGTGTGGACGCTGGCACTGGCCACCGCGGGCGGAACCCCCAGACTCAACAGAAAGCTGGTCGAGCTGACCCCATAGGCCATGCCCAACGCCCCGTCGATCAACTGGGCCAGAAACCCCACGACGATAAACGGTATGATCTCCTCAGCCATGTTGCGGCCTCCCAATAACCGATTTTTCCGTTCTGTTCATCGGACAGATACTCACTACACTCCAATTAGAGTGTAAGATACCTGTTTTGAGTGCAGAAGTCTACAGAAATCTTTCTGCTCTCTGTTAACTGATCATTCAGGGCGGTAATTTCCGGAACATCCCCCGCCGTCTAATTATGCATAATGTGGCGAATCCACTCCGCTATGCCAACATAAAGCATTGTATGTAAAATAGTTAAGCGTGAACTGGAGGGGCGGCGGTCTCCGGGCGCACCATCATCCCTTCCGGCATTCTGGAGCGCCCGGAGAATGCCCGCTGAAGGTTAGGCGTTGTAGGTCGAGGCCGAGGTCGTTCCGCCCAGCCCGGTCCAGTCGGTATGGAAGTACTGGCCGCGGGGCTTGTCCACCCGCTCGTAGGTGTGGGCCCCGAAGTAGTCCCGCTGGGCCTGGAGCAGGTTGGCGGGCAGCCGTTCGCTGCGGTATCCGTCGAAGTAGGTCAGCGCGGCGCACATGGCCGGGGTCGGAATGCCCAGCCGGACCGCCGTCGCCGCCACCCGCCGCCACGCGGCCTGGTTCTCATCCATCACGCCCTTGAAGAACGGATCGAGCAGCAGGTTGACCAGCTTGGGATTTCGCTGGAACGCGTCGCGGATCTTGCCGAGGAACACCGAGCGGATGATGCAGCCGCCGCGCCAGACCATGGCGATTCCGCCGTAGTTGAGGTTCCACTTGTATTCGCCGGCCGCCGCCCGCATGAGCTGGTAGCCCTGGGCGTACGAGACGATCTTCGAGGCGTACAGCGCCCGCCGCAGGTCGTCGACGAACTGCTTCTTGTCGCCGCTGAAGGCTTCGGTTCTGCCTTGGAGAATCCTGGCCGCCTCGACCCGCTCGTCCTTGATGGCCGAGAGGCAGCGGGCGAAGACCGCCTCGCCGATCAGAGTCAGCGGCATGCCCTGGTTGAGGGCCTCAATCGCCGTCCACTTGCCCGTGCCTTTCTGGCCCGCCCGGTCGACGATCAGGTCCACCACGTACTGGCCTTCTTCGTTCTTGTAGCCCAGAATATCGCGGGTGATCTCGATCAGGTACGAATCCAGTTCACCCTTGTTCCATTCCGCGAAGACCTCGTGCATCTCCTGATTGCCCATTCCCAACCCGCGTTTCATCAGGTCGTAGGTCTCGCAGATCATCTGCATGTCGCCGTACTCGATGCCGTTGTGCACCATCTTGACGAAGTGCCCGGCCCCGTCCTCGCCCATCCAGTCGCAGCAGGGTTCGCCCTGCGGGGTGTGGGCGCAGATGGTCTGGAAGATGTCCTTGACGTGCGGCCAGGCCTCGGGCGAGCCGCCGGGCATCATGGACGGGCCCTTGAGGGCTCCTTCCTCGCCGCCGGAAACGCCCGTGCCGATGTACAGCAGGCCCTTGCTCTCGACGTACTTGGTCCGCCGGATGGTGTCCGGGAAGTGCGAGTTGCCGCCGTCGATGATGATGTCGCCCTTTTCGAGGTGAGGGATCAGCTTCTCGATGAAGTCGTCCACCGCCTGGCCGGCTTTGACCAGCAGCATGACCTTGCGCGGGCGTTTGAGGGCGGCGACGAGTTCCTCGATGCTGCGCGCACCGATGATCTTCTTGCCCTTGGCCCGGCCGTTGACGAAGTCATCCACCTTGGAGACCGTCCGATTGAACACCGCCACCGCAAACCCGTGACTCTCGATGTTCAGGACGATGTTCTCGCCCATCACCGCCAGCCCGATCAGTCCGAAATCCGCCTGCGCCTGCGCCATGGTCTATTCTCCTGCTCCAAAAGCCTGGCTTCCGGGACCGCGTCGCCCCGATTTTTCATCGAGCCCGAAAACCCCGAGGATATCCCCGCCCATCCCGCCGGTCAAGCAAAGAAACCGCTTTAATGGCGATGGAAAGGCCGTATCGCGCCAAAAAAGAACTCCGCGACGATAGGTTCTCGTCGCGGAGCCCGTTGTGTGTGCTAAACCGCTGAGTGATCAGCATCTGCGCCGCGGCAGGGCCAGCCCGCCCAGCAACAGAATCGCCAGCGTCGCCGGTTCCGGCGTGATCACGAACGCCATGTCCAGCGAAGCCTGGGTCAGCGGATCCCGCAGTTCCTGCCAGACCGGAGGCTGGCCGTCCACGATTTCGCGGTAGACCGCATCATCGTTCCAGTGGTTCAGCGTCGTTTTCCAGCCGATGCGTTTGCCCATCTCGATGGCCGCCGGAGTCAGCTTGTAGCTGAACTCCAGCCAGTAAACCGTGCCTTCGATCTGGTAGAACGCCTCGGTCGGATCGATAAGGAAATTCCACTGGTAGACCCCGGTGTGATCCTCCTCGAGCACGAGGCTCGCCAGAGGATCATACCAGCCCTGAACGCCCTCGCCCCATGGCCGCACGCTGAACGTCCCGATTGCCGGGTCCAGTTGCCAGTCGTGGTGCCACAGCATCGCTCCGGGCATGCTGTAGAGGGGACCTGCGCCGTCCGGGTCCGGGATGTCCGCGTAAATCGCCGTGTGGATGAATTCAAGGTCGCTCGGCAACAGCGCCACGTCGCCCTTGTAGGACGTCCAGATGTGGAAGTCCGTGATCGGACCGGTTCCGCCGCAGAGGAAATCATCGGCCAGACCGGCGTAGTACGTGGCCCGCACATCCCAGCCGTTCATGTCCGGCATCTGAGGATAGTGCATTTTGTGACTCGATCGGATCCCAATCCGCGGCGGCGAAGCTCGCGGCCAGCAGCAGGCACACACCTGCCACCATCAAACGGTTCATGTGCCTCCTCCTAGAAAGGAAAACCCACACCCAACTCGACGCGTATCTCGGCTCTCGTCTCCCCGCCCTTCGACCGTCGCGGACCTCGGATCGGCCGCGTCAGGTACAAGCCCCGATGCCGCCAGTCGATCCTCGGTCCACGCCGTCGAAGAAGCAGTCAATCCGGTTGATGCGATCACTGCGCCGAAAGGCACCCTGATTGCGCAGTACGCGCCGGATCATGCCCACACAGGACCTTCCCTGGCCGTCGATTATCCTGAAAGCCCACCCTCAGGATGTTGTCGCCTCACGCTGTTTCCCCGCATAAAGAGATCGCAAATCAGATACAAACTACCGCGTCGGTCGGAGCTTGTCAATGGAAATCTCTGGCGCCCAACCCGCTTCGGCCGCCTGTTTTTTGTTGAACCCGCCCATGAGCAAGGGTATGATCTTGCCCATGAGAATAATCCTTGCGACTACAGTTGCATCATTTTTGCTGATAATCACGGGTTGCTCCCGCTGCGAGGGCACCGACTGGACGGCCGGCGTCGAGAAGCCGGAAGTCGTCATTCCCAAAGCCGAGATCGACCTGGTCTGGGACGAGGTGCTCGACGTGCTCCGCGAGCACTACTTCGAGCCGGACTTCCAGAACCGCCGGGCTGGGATCATCCTGAGCCATCCGGAGGTCTCCCAGCAGCCGTTCGAGTTCTGGCGGGCCGACGCCCGTGGATGGTGCCAGTGGGCTGAAAGCGCCCTGCACACCGTGCGCCGCCAGGTCGAGATCCAGTTCGTCCCAGCCGACGACCATTACGACCTGGACGTGCTGGTGCATGTCCAGCGAAAGAGTCAGTTGGAGCGGCAGGTCACCACCGCCTCGGGTACGCTGACGATCTTCCGGGACAACGTCCCGCTCTATACCGGCCAGCGTCTCAAGGAAGGGGACGGGGTGCACTGGGTCGATCTGGGGCGGGATGAGCGGCTGGAGCGGTATCTGCTGGAGCGGATCATCCGCCGGATCAGTTTCGAGCCGGAAAGCCTGAGCGCCGTCGACCAGACCGCCGACTGATCGGGTTCGTCGCAGCCGGTTGCTCGCTGTTCCGCCATCCAGGGTTCTGCCAGCTTTTCGATGCCGATGCCGACAAAATCATGGCCTTGGATGCCAGTGAACAACCAGCCCCCGACGCCGAACCGCCCGATGAACTCCGGCGGATCGTCGAGGCCCTGACCGAGCAGGACAAGGTCCTGATCGTCTGCAACGAGGAATTCTACGGTGGGCGGTGGGACCTGCTGCGGCAGGACCTGCGGGACCGGCTCGAGGGCCGGCCGTACGTGCTGTCGCTCGGGCAGCGGATCAACGACGATCTGCAGCGGGCTGGGCGGCTCGAGGAAATCGAAACCAAATTCAACGTCAAACTCGCGGACCTGATCTCGCTTTAGGCCGCGGAACACGGAGGCACAACCATGTCGCAAGTCCAGATCAAGACGGCCCTGCTCAGCGTGTACGACAAGACCGGCCTGATCGAGTTCGCCCGCGGGCTCGATCAACTCGGCATCCGGCTCCTGAGCACCGGCGGGACCTGCAAGGCCCTTCAGGACGCCGGCATTCCCGTCACGCCGGTCGAGGACGTCACGCAGTTTCCCGAAATGCTCGACGGCCGCGTCAAGACGCTGCACCCGCGCATCCACGCGGGCATTCTGGCCAAGCGCGACAAGGAAACCCACCGCCAGGATTTGGCCAGGCACGGGATCGACACGATCGACCTGGTGTGCGTGAACCTCTACCCGTTCGTGCAGGTGACCTCCGATCCGAACTGCACGTTCGAGAAGGCCATCGAGAATATCGACATCGGCGGCCCGACCATGGTGCGGGCCTCAGCCAAGAACCACAAGGACGTGCTGATCGTCACCTCGCCCGCCCAGTATCCGCTGGTGCTCCAGACGCTCAAGGAGAACGACCGGCGGGTCGATCCGACGATGCGGCTCGGCTTTGCCCATCGGGCGTTCCGCATGACCGCGGAATACGACATCTATATTCAGGAATACCTCGGCGGGCAGGATCGCCCGGAGGCCGGTGAAACTTCGCCGTTTCCCGGCAAGCTGCTGGCCTCGTTCACCAAGGCCGGTCCGGACCTGCGCTACGGCGAGAATCCGCATCAGAAGTCGGCTTTGTACATCGACGCCAGGGACGTGCCCACCGGCTGGGGCCATATCAAGCAGCTTGGCGGCAAGGAACTCTCGTACAACAACCTCGTCGACGCCAACGCCGCCCTCGAACTGGTCATGGAGTTCACCGAGCCGGGCGTGTGCGTCATCAAGCACACCAACCCCTGCGGAGCCGCCGTCGACGCCGATATCGTCGAAGCCTACCGCCGGGCCTACCTGGGCGATCCCAACGCCGCGATGGGCGGCATCATCGCGGTCAACCGTCCGGTCGACGCCAAGCTCGCCGACGCCATCGTCAACAGCCTCCAGTACTACGGCAAGGACGCCGGGGCCGGCGCGTTCTTCGCTGAGATCGTGATCGCTCCCGATTTCTCCGGCGACGCCTTCGAAGTGCTCACCACGAAAAAATCGTGGGGCAAGGACGTGCGGCTGCTGAAGGTCGAAGGCTGGGACGGCACGCCGCTCGCCGCCTTCGACGAAGCTGCGCTGGCCGGCTGGGACCTCAAGCGCCTTCGCGGCGCCCTGCTGGCCCAGACCCGCGACAACGAGAGCCTCAACGAATCGCAGTGGAAGGTGATGACCAAGACCAAGCCGACTGACGGTCAGATGCGCGATCTGCGGTTCGCCTGGCTGATCTGCAAGCACACCAAGAGCAACGCGATCGTCCTGGCCAAGGACGGCACGCTCGCCGGCACCGGCGCGGGCCAGATGTCGCGGGTCATGTCGACCAAGGTCGCAGCCGAGTTGGCCGGCGACCGTGCTGGCGGCTGCGTGCTGGCCTCCGACGCCTTCTTCCCCTTCCGCGACAGCATCGACCAGGCCGCCAAGGTCGGCGTCAAAGCCATCGTCGAACCCGGCGGCTCGAAGCGCGACGACGAAGTCATCGCCGCCGCTGACGAACACAAGATCCCCCTGATCTTCACCGGCACCCGGCATTTCCGGCATTAGAATCTCGGGCGATCTATCTCCCGCAGAGACGCTGAGACGCGGAGATAAGTAGGGTGCGTCGTTTCGACGCACCAGAAAAACTACCTGTGCTTCAGAACCCATTGACGGATGCCGTTCGTGCGGTTATAGTGGTTTACCAATTGGTTAACCACTTGCGCAACCAGGAGATCGCATGGTGGAAATGGCGATTGACAGCAGTGCTGAGCAGGCGTATCGGGCTGTTCTTAATCTGATTCACGCTGGAGATATCAGTTTTAATGATATTATCAGTGAGCGGCGGCTGGCGGATCGGTTGGCGGTTGGGCGGTTGGCGGTGCGGACGGCGCTCAAGCGTCTGGAGGCGGAGGGGGTGGTCCTCTCGCGGCCGGGGGTTGGCACGCAGCTTTGCCGGATCGACGCCCAGGAGATGTGGGGGTGGCTGCAGTGGCGGGTGGCGGTGGAGTGCCAGGCCGCCCGGCTGGCCTGCGAGTTCATGACCCCGGATCAGGCCAAGCGGTTGATCGAGGCGGGACGGGTTCTGGATGAGGCGGTGCGTCGCGGCGAACCGGGCACTTCGCGGACCGATGAGGGCTTTCACCTGCTGGTGGCCGAGTGCTCCGGCTGCGGACGGCTGCGCCACGAGTTGGGCCGGCTGGACATCTATCGGTTGAAGCTCTCGCGATGCGAAGCGGTGGAGGCGGCGGCCAAAACGCCGCCCGAGCCGCCGCCCGATCACCAGGCGGTGGCCCAAGCCGTCGCCTCGGGCGACGTGGCCGCAGCGGAACGGACCATGCGGGCCCACCTCGAATGCAGCGGGACGATGTACGGTTTTGTTACCTGGCTCCGGGCCAAGTACGGCAAGGGCGCGACGTCTTGATGGTTCTAAAGGACTGGTGCAAATGAGCGGACCAAAGGACTTCGCCCAGGGCGAACGGGCGGTATCGGTGCGGGAGAGTCAGGGCCAGTGGACCCCGCTGGTGGACTGGTCCATGGTCTACCCGGGCAACCGCGGAGTCGATCGGCAGGGGCACTACGATCTCTACGACGGACCGGTGGGCGTCGCTCTGCGGGTCGAAGAAGGTCTCAAGACCGAGCCGTTGCTGGTGGCTCAGGACGACTGGGAAGGCGGCGGCTGCATCGAGTCGCTGAAAGTCTGGCGGGCCGACGGGCGGTACCACCTGCTGTACGCAGCCCACCCGGCTTCGAACCAGACCGCAGCCTCGTTGGGAGGTACCCGCGAGCCCGGTCTGGGCGGGATGGGCTACGCGGTCAGTGACGATGGTTATCACTGGCAACGGCCGGAACTGGGCCAGGTGGAGTTCCGCGGCTCGCGCCAGAACAACAGGCTGGCCGACGCTCCGACCGGTGGGCCGTGCATCGACCCAGCGGGTCGGCCGGAGGAACGTTTCAAAGCCATCGGTCAGGAAGGGGCCAACTTCGATCCGGAGACCAACGAGCGCCTCAGCGGCGAAGAGGCCTATCGGCGATTTGAAGCCATGGAGTACGGCGGCCCTTCGTATGACGGCCCGAAGGTGGTCAGCCGGCACTGGATCTCCGGCTGGGTCTCGCCGGATGGCATTCATTGGCAAAAGCTGCCCGAACCCCTGGCCGACATGCCCGCCGACAGCTCCAATGCCGCCCATTACGATGAAAAGAGCGGCGAATACTTCGCCTATCTCCGTGTGGGCGGCATGGGCCGACGGGCCATCGGCTTGTCGAGAACGAAGGATTTCTGGCACTGGCCCGCCGCCAAAGTCATCTACACGCCCGATCCGCAGGACGAGCCGGACGTCTCGTTCTACGCGGGCGATTTTTTCCGCTATCCGGGTTGCGACGACTTGTTCGGCATGTTCGTTCAGATCTATCACCAGGTCACCGATCACTGCGACACCCAGATCGCTTTCAGCCGTGACGGCGAAATCTGGCACCGGCCGCAGCGCCGCGCCGTTATTCCCGTCGGTCCGCCCGAGGGCCGCGAGTCTTGTCAGGTTCGCGCGTTCGGCGGCCTGGTCGAACTACCCGACGGTTACTGGGCGGTGCCGTATCGCGGCGAGTCGTGGCTGCACAACTCGCGCGGCGTGATGCCCCAGCGGCCGGGCGAGATCCGCTTTGCCCGCTGGCGGCCGAACCGGTTCTGCGGGGTCGAGGCCGACGCGGAAGGGCGGTTCACCATCGCCACCGTCGGCCGCAGGCGCAATGAGCTGCGGTTGAACTACCGCTGCAAGCCCGGCGGCTGGGTCGCGGTGGAACTGATCCGGGCCATCCCGTCGCGCCTGCACCCGGACGCCGATCCGATCGCCGGTTTTTCCTTCGCCGAGTGCGATCGCCTGACCGGCGACAGCGAGGACCAGGTGGTCCGCTGGGCTGGGCGCAGCGACCTTTCCGGTGTCGGCGAGACGGAGGCGATCCGCATCCGGGCGTTTACCGCGAAGGTGTTCGCCTTTTCCGTCTGACCAATATGCGAGCGGCGTACATGACCATGACCGACCATGAATGTGATGTGATGGTAATTGGCGGCGGCATGGCCGGGACAGCCGCGGCGATCGCCGCGGCGCGAGGCGGGGCCCGCACGGTGCTGATCGAGTCCGCCTCGGCCCTGGGCGGGATGGGCACGTGCGGCCTGGTGCCTGCGCTCGCTCCGTACAACTACAACGACCCCCACGGCCCGCCGTGGATTCGCGGCTTGGCGTGGGAATTCGTCGAACGCCTCGACCGGGCCGACGCCCTGCTGGGGTTGGGCCCGAACCAGTGGTGGAAGCTGTTCGACAAGGAAAAGGCCAAGCTCGTGCTCGACCGGATGGCCCTTGAGGCGGGCGTACGGGTGCGGTTTTTCACCACGTTCTTCGAGGCCCAGGTACGCAGCCGCCGCGTCGAGTCGATCCTGACCGCGAGCAAGGCGGGTCCCGAACGGTGGAAGGCGAAGATCGTCATCGACGCCACCGGTGACGCGGACCTGTGCGCCGCAGCCGGGGCGGCGGTGGAGGTCGCCGAAACGCCCATGCCTCCCACCTACTGCTTCACCGTCGGCAACATCGACCGCGCCCGCCTCGGCGATCCCAAGCGAGTGAATGAGGCCCTGGTCCGCGGCAAACGCGAGGGACGCCTGCGCAACCCCGAGGACCATCGCGGCGAAAAGGACATCTTCGGCCCCGACGTGATGGTGTTCAATTACAACCACGTCTACGACGTGGACTGCCTCGACCCCGACGACCTGACGCGGGCGACCATCGAGGGACGCGAGACGGCATACGAACTGCTCGATTACCTCAAGGATACGGTACCGGGTTTCGAGCGGGCCCGGATCGTGAATCTGGCGTCGCTGCTGGGGGTGCGGGAAACGCGGCGGATAGTCGGCGACTTTCGCCTGACCGGCCGGGCCTACTTCGAGTCGCACCGCCACGAGGACGACGTGTGCGTCTACGACTACGCGATTGACCTTCACGCCTCACGTCCGACCGCTGAGGAACGCGAGGAATACTACGAGCTCTACTACAACCGCCGGACTCGGCCGGGCGAGGTCTACGGCATCCCCTTCCGGTCGTTGCGGCCGGCCGACCTTGACAACGTGCTGGCCGCCGGGCGGTGCATAAGCTGCGATCGTCAGATGCTGGCCTCGCTTCGCGTGATGCCGACGTGCCTGGCCACCGGCGAAGCGGCGGGCGCCGCGGCGGCGATCGCGACGACGGAAAACGAAGCCCTGCGGGACGTTTCATCCGCCAGGCTTCAGGACGCCTTACGATCGAACGGGGCCTACATTCCCTGACGGGAGCCAAGACGATGGCCAACTTCACCACCGACCACTGCGATCCGAACCTTCACCTGTTTGTCGACGATGTGGAGGTTCGACAGATCTGGGGCTTGCGTCGCCGTTTGGCTGCGGTCTCCAACTCGCCCGAACCGATCATGCATCCCGGCGGGCCCGAAGCCCCATGGGAGGATGGCCGGATGTTCTGCCCGTATGTCAGTTCGGTCGTACCCGATCCACGGACCGGGCGGCTGCGGATGTACTACTGGTGCTTCGGCAACCACACCGAGATGGACCCGCGCGACTATCCGTCGGCAGTCATGGCCTGCGTCGCTGAGTCCGACGACGGCCTGCACTGGCAACGCCCGAATCTGGGTTTGGTCGAGTGGCGCGGCTCGAAGGACAACAACATCTTCCTGACCGGCGATCTGCTGGCCCAGGGCGACCCGGACGCGATCCACGACCTTCGCGGCGCGGTGCTGCTCGATCCGTCCGACCCTCAGCGGCCGTACCGGATGTTCGCGTGGGGGCAGCATCTGGAGGTATGGAACGATCAGCTCCCAGCGGCGCGGCTCGAGAAGCTCCGTGCCCTGACCGGCTATTACCTGCTCGAGTCGTCGGATGGCCTGACGTGGTCGCCGCCGCGAAAGATCCGCGACGGCGGCGACACCTACTCGGTGGTCTGGGACGGCCGCCGCCGGCTGTGGATGTGGGCCAACCGCATGACCGGCGATGGCAACCGGCTCAACGAGTTTGTCCGGCTGATCGAAATCCTCGAAAGCCCGGACCTCGTTGGATGGACGCGCCACGGCCGCGCGATGGTGTTGGGCGAGGAGGCCAACTTCGGGCTCTCGTGGCAGCATTGGGGCATGTTGCCGTTCAACTATGGCGATCAATACCTGGCTTTTCTGGGTGTCTCCAACGAGCAGGCGCAAGGGATCGAGATCGTCCTGGCCGCCAGTCGCGATGGGCGCGACTATCACTTGCCGGTCGGCAAGCAGCGGTTCCTGCCGGTCGGCGAGTTGGGCGATTGGAACGGCGAAACGCTGAACGTCTCGCTGAACCCGCCGGTCCGCTGCGGCGACCGACTTTGCATCTACTACACCGCCCGCAACTCGGATCGGTACGGCCGGGCCACCGCCCACAACTACCTGGGCGTTGCCTCGTTGGCGGTCGACCGCTTCGTGGCCCTCTCCGCCCACCATCCGGGGTTCGTGCTGACCGAGCCGATCGAGGTGACCGCACCGCGGCTGCTGGTCAATATGCAGAACACCTACGGCTTTGTGCAGGTGGAGGTGCGCGACGAGGAGAACCGGCCGATCGACGGTTACACAGCCGCCGATTGTCCAAAGATGCAGGAACGTAGCGTGGCCGTTCCGGTGCGATGGAACCGCAAGGATGATCTGGGCGAACTGGTCGGGCGGCGCTGCTGCCTGAAGTTCAGCGTCGCCGACGCCGAGTTGTACAGCTTCCGTTTCGTCGGATGAACGTAGTCGCCGTCGGCACAGGAGAATCAACCACATGGCCCTTACAGATGATTTTGGCGTCTCGATGAGCGTGGAAGACTTCGAACGCCGGTTCCTGGCGTTTCACAAGCAACTCTTCGCCTCGACCGAGTTCGCCTTCGACGACGTGACCACGCACGTATTCAAGCCGCCGCCGGGTTTCTACCAGGTCGATCACTCGTTCATCCACGATGGAACCGACTGGCACCTCTACTACGTAACCGGCGACATCCGGAAGAGCGACCAGTACGTCCAATGCTTCTCCCAGCGCGACTGGGAAGGCGCAGCCAGACACACCGTCGAACCGGGCAACGGCCACGCCGTCGGACCCGACCTGCGCAGCCTGAAGTTCAAAGAGAACGTCTTCTTCGAGGCCCAGGGCCGCTTCGACATGGTCACTCGCGGCGTCTGTTCGCTCTTTCGCTGCGGCGGGCGCTACGGCATGCTCTACGACGTGCGCGGCGAGGACTACATCGGCATGTCGCTGGCCTGGTCGCACGACCTCTCGCACTGGGAACTCGGGCCGGACAACCCAGCCCTCAGCCCGCCCGCCTGGGCCTGTCCCGGCAGCACGTGCAAAGACCCGCACGTCATGCTGATCGACGGGGTCTACCTGATCTACTACATCGTGATGGACCAGGATGGCTACTGCTGCGTGGCTCTGGCCTCGACCACCGACTGGAAGCGCTTCGACGACGAGGGCTGCGTGTTCCGCTCGGCGCCGATGCTTCGCGGCACGATGGGAATCGAGTCACCCGCGGTGATCCTACGGGACGGCGTCTGGCACCTGTTCTTCACCTACGGACCGGGCCTGTGGCACTCCATCAGCCGCACGCCCACCGCGTTCGTCGCCTGCCGCGGCAAAAGCGCGTGGTTCGTCGGAAGGGGGCTCTACTGCATGGGTCCGTTCCACGCCACCGAAATCATTCAGGACCAGGACGGGCAGTGGTGGCTGACTACCGACCGCAAGGAAGAGACCCGGCGGCTCAACCGCCAAGCCGGACGCCTCTGCTACCGCGGGACTTTTGGAGACGAAAAGACCCTCGAGGAGGGCATCTACCTCTCGCGCATCCGCTGGCACGGCGATCAGCCGATCCTGGAGAAACCGCGATGAACGAGCACGTGTTGATGAAGATCGCCGAGGCCCCGGCCATGCTCAACATCCTGCCGATGCCCGCCGGCCCGGTCGCCGAGTACATGCGGGTGCTGGCGGAGGAGGGCTACCCGGCGATCGAAATCCTCGCCCGGCCTACCCGCGACTCTGTTCGCATGGCCGGGGCGATCTACTCGGGCATCACCTTCTGCCCGACCGGCACGATGACCCTCGAGACGCTGCCCGAGTGGCGCAAGGTCGTGTGCGTCGGTCCAGCCATGGAAAGCACGTTCGTGCCGCAAGAGTGGCTGACCGACGGCCGCTGGGACCTCATACGCGAGCGCCTCACCTTCATCCGTCGTCTGGCCAAAAGGAAGTCGCCATGAGCAAGCGGTTTCGCTTCGAGAGCGATCTTCGACCGTATCAGTTCGAGGTGGCGAAAAGCCATCTGGTGCACCTGTGATGTATGAAACCCTCAACTCGCGCAGCCGCTTCGTGCGCTACAGCCTGTTCGAGCCGGTGGGAACCGATGGTCATCCTCAAGCACTTCGGGCCCAACCACCCGAAGACGCCCAAAACCGTCGGCTGATCGGGTTGACGACACCCGAAAGAGTGGGACGGATCACGTGGAACACGCGGACAGGAGAGATTTGTTCGTGTAGGTCTGTCACCCTCAGCGGACTCCTCCGCTTCTCCCATTCTGGCTACTGACTTCTGACTCCTGGCTTATCTTCTTCCGTGTGCTCCGCGCCGCTCTTCTTCAGTCGTGCGCGATGATCTCGACCTTCGACGGATCGATGTGATCCGGTATGGTAACCGGCACTCGCCCCTGCGGCCGCAGCCGTCCGAAGACCGCATCCACCGCCGCCGCTACGCTCGTCTTGTTGGTCCCGTAGCACGCCAGGTGCGTGCCGATAGACGGCAGTTCCGCCACCACGTACGGGTTGCTGGTCACGCAGATCGTGTGCTTCGCCGCCGCCGCCACCTGCCTGAGCAGTGCGACCTGTCGGCTCGTCAGCAATCCCGTCTGTCCCGCCAGGCTGCGGAAAAACGTGCTGACCAGCACCAGGTCCGCCCCTCGGGCTTTCGCAGCCAGTGCGGCGATCTGCTCGTCCGCCGGCTGCGCGTCGAACAGGGCGTGCTCGCATCGGCTGTGATACTTGCCCGCGAACTCCAGCAGGCCGAAGATGCTGAACTGCAGGCCCCACTCGAGCGTGTGGCCGGGATGCCGCGGTTCCAGAACGAAGACGCGATTGCACGAACGCGGATCGACGGGAATCAGCTTCGCCTCGTCGCGGATGAGCGTGATCGACTTTTCCGCGATCTCGACCGCCAGTTGCCTCCGCTGCTCGATCGGCGTGGTCGGCTCGGGCATGTCGAGGGCGTTTTCGAACAGGCCGATGCGGGCCTTGGCCCGGAGAATCCGGCCGACCGCGGCGTCGATGGTCGCCGTCTCGATCCGCCCCTTTTTGATCGCCTTCCGGACCCATTCGACGAACCGGTGGCCCTCCGGCGGTTCGAGGATAAGGTCATTGCCCGCGTCGACCGCCAGAATGACCGCCTCTTCCGGGCCGAACCGGTTGGTGATCCCGTGCATCTCCATCGCGTCGGTCACCAGCAGGCCGTCGAACCCCATCTTCCGTCGAAGCAGATCGGTCATGATCTTTCTCGACAGCGTCGCCGGAAAGTCCGGATCGAACGCGGGGTAGATCGCGTGGTTGGTCATCATCGCCGGCACGCTGCCGCGGATCGCCTCCGCGAACGGATGCAGGTGGACCTCCTCCATCTCCTTCCGCGACGCCTCGATCACCTCCAAGCCCAGGTGCGGATCCTGCCGCTGACAGCCTTCGCCGGGAAAGTGTTTGGCCTGCGGCAGCAATCGGCTGCGGCTCATCATCCCTTTGGTGTACGCCAGCGCGATCCGCGCCACCCGCCGCGGGTCTTCGCCCACCGAACGCGTGTTGGAAATCGGGTTCTCCGGCACGGTATTGACGTCGAAGACCGGCGACGGGGTAGTCTGAACTCCCAGCCACGCCGCTTCCTCGGCCACGACGCATCCGGCGCGATACGCCAGATCCTCCGCTTCCCCGTCCGCCAGCGCTCCGAAGGCCATCATCGAGGGAAACTCGGTGCAGTTTCCATCCGTGATCCGCTGGCCGCAGCCGGTCTCGAAATCGGTGCAGATCAGAAGCGGTACGTCAGCCTGCGACTGAAGCTCGCGCATGATCCGCCGAAACGGCTCGGCCTGATCGCTGGGAATCCCGATCGGCCAGATTCCTCCCGCTCCGGCCCGCGCCATGGCCATCCCGTTCTCATGCGTCCGGTACGCCGCCAGCAGCATCTGGGCGATCTTCTGATCCAGCGACAGCTCGGCAAGGTCCATACCACGTCTCCTCTTGAACATCACGCGGCGAAGTTGCGGACCCATACCTTAGCGTCAGCGGAGGGTGATTTCCAGCAGCATCACGTCAAGAGGCTTCAATTCCAGGTCGCCTGCGAGCTCCTGCCGGCCGATCAGATCACGCACGGACTCGATCGGCCGCGGCGTCCGGATCGTGATCCGGCGAGCGGTGTTCGTGCGGTTCAGCACGAAGGCCAGCAAGCCGCCTTCGATCCGGACGGTCCGGCTCTCGATACCGGACGCCGGTTCACCGCCTTCATCCAGGAGTCGAACGGGACGCTCGATGCCCGCGCGGGCAAACACAGCGTCCCAATGCTCTTCATTCCTCGGATCGGCAAAGTCGTCGCCGCAGACCCACACGAACCCTTTTCCGAACGCGGCGGGCTCGGATAGGCCGCTGACGACCGGTCGCCGGCAGAGGGCCAGAAACTCATCCGGCTCGCGCACTCGGCCGTGCTCGTCGGCCTCCAGCGACGGCGGAACGATCAGCAGGCTGCCGCCCTTGCTCACGAACTCGCGCAGCGACGCGCAGACGGCCTCAGGCAGGTAGTTGGCCCGAGGAACGATGATGAGCTTCAGGTCGCCGCTAAGCCCCGCCGCCAACTGCCGCTCGGTCACAAACCCGATCGCCGCCCCGAGGTTATTGACCGCCATGTACACATCGTACATCGCGCCCTCAGCCGCGTTGGACCACGTGATCGACGTCTGCGAGTACAGCACCGCCGCCTGGCGTGGCGACGACCAGAACGGCACAATCTGCGGCGTCAGCCGCCGGATGTCCAGGCTCGTCCGGCCGACCGCGTCGATCATCTCCGGCCGCGAGGCGTACTGCGATATCGGCGTGTGCGGCAGGGCCTCCGACCAGATCCAGATGTCCGTCATCGCTTGGCCGCGGATCACCGACTCCCACAGCGCCAGCCGGTACGCCTCGGGCGGCACGAAGCTGTAGTTGTAATCGGCGCAGAGATTCTCGCCGTTCATGATCGGTTTGTCCGGCGCCAGCGACTTGAGCAGGTCGCAGAACAGGGCGTTGCGATACGCCCGCTCCGTCCGCCGGCCGATCAGGTCGGGATAGTACACCCCGAGGAAACAGCCGTCCATGCCGTTGATCTCGGTCAGCCCGGCCATCGCCTCCCGATCGATGCCCACACCGCAAAGCTGGTGTTCCTGATACGGCACTCCGATCATCATCAGCTTGGTCCAGGTCAGCGCGTCTTCATCGATCGCTTGGACCGTCCGGCGCATGAAGCCGAACCAGTCCATGAACCGCTGTTGGTTGAACGTCGCGTAGTCGAACCGCGCCGCCGCGTGCTCGCGATAGAATTCGCTGTAGACCGCCGGGCCATACGCGTGCGGCGGGAAATCGACCGCGTACGCGGGCGGCAGTTCCTCCAGCGACGCCAGCTTCGTTCCCCAGACCCGGTTGACCCCATCCAGGTCGCCGTAACGTTGGCGGAGCCACTGACGGAATAGCTCCATCCGCGCCCGACACGAACAGGCGTACTTCGACTCGTTGCCCAGGTCGTAACTCAGCAGGGCCGGCTTGTCCTTGATCCGCGGGATCAGCACCTCCAGGTACCGCCGCAGGATCTCGCGGTTGTTCGCGTTCTCCAGGCACCGCGGAGCGTATGTGCTGTGGCACCCGACCGGACAGCGATTCTCGTCGTATACATCGGGGAACTCATCCGAGAAGATGCCGTGGTAGTAGTGGTCCTGGAGATGCAGATCGACCGCCAGATGGTTGGCCGCCGCCGCGTCGAGCATGCGGCGAACCCACTCGCCGTTTTCCGCAATGACCTCGCCGCGGTGGGTCAAGTGCCGGTTCGGTCCCATCGGCTCAGTGATGTTGTGGAAGTTAAAGCCTAACCGCGGTGACCAGTCGATCACCTGCAAGTGGTGCTCAAACCGCCCAGCCGCCATCAATCCCAGCAGGATCACCGGCTGCTCGCCGTTGTAGAAACCACCGTCGCGGATCGTGATGCCTCGATCGAGGTCCAGCGGCGCCACCACCGGCGGCGCCAGCACGGGCCGCTCCGCCAGTTGCCGCACCTCGGTCAATGCCCGCGCGACGAGTTTGCCTGCCTGATCGAGCATCCGCGACGCCACGTCCGGACGCTTTCGCCCGTACTCCGCCGCCACGTACTGGGCGTATTCGCACGCGATCGCCACCGCTGCCGACGTTACCCGCGGATACTGCACGTTCACGCCCGCCGCCTCGGCCTCCGCCAATTGTGAATCCAGGTCGCGGTGTTGCTGGCGAAGCGATTCGATCCCGCGATGGATCGACGCCACGCTTTCCTTGACGAACGACAGCGTCCGCGTGCCGCCGCCCGGTTCCAGACGGGCATTCAGCGTGTACGTTCCTCGCGGATGGTCGCCCGTCGGCCAACTCGCCTCCACCGTATTGAGGCCCGGCTGCAACCGAACCGTGTGGGCGTAACCGTCGGGCATCCGGCCGTCCGGCGAGTCGATCCACCACGTCAGCGTCGCCGCCTCCACCACGCGATCCGAGTTGGTCGCGAACCGCAGCGCCGCCTGCTCGCCGTCGCCGTAAACGAGCTTGTCCGTCGCCGCGAACAGCTCCAGCGTCGAATCGCCGACGAACACCAGATCGCCGAACTCATCGGTCCCGCGGTCCTCGCCGATACCGGGCGTCCAGCCGATCCATCCCTTTCGTCCCTCTCCGTCGTTGTCGTTGACGATGATGCCGAAGCCGCACCGGCCCGGCGCGATCGGCATCAGCGGATTCAGCTCGTTCCACGGAATCGCCGCTTCAACCACGTACGAGCCCTCGGCGATCCTGGCTGCGACCTTCGCCCGATCCACCAGCCCGTGCGGACGCGGCGAAACCGGATCGTTGCGGGCCAGCCGCGGCTGCGGACGGTCGCTGCCCGTCACCACCAGTTCCATGAACATCTGCGGCTCAGCCACAAAACCAAACTGGTACCGGTAGTCGTCGCCGTCCCAACCGCCGCGATTGCCCGCCGTGTCGAAAACGAACTGAAGCGAATCCGCCATCCACATCGTCGAGAGGTTCGACGATGGCGTGACCGTCTGGTCGCTGACCTGGGCCGCCAGGTACAGGCACTGGCCGTCCCATTGCAGAAACACCCTCGCGCCGCAGTCGGCCGGTCCGCCCCAGTTACCCATCACCACCTGGCTCGGATCGTCCAGCACCAGCAGCGGAACGTCCCGCCATTCGGCCAGGTCGCCGTCGATCGTCACCGGCTGCGCCGCCCGTGGACAGCGATACTGCGGCCGGGCCGTCGCCGGCGAGGCGCAAAACAGGATGGTCGTCAACGTCACGATCGTGGCGGAGAGTGATTGCGGCATGATTTACCTGTACGGAGGGTGATAGAAGAGGGTGCAGGCTTCCTGCCATCGACCAACCTCGATCAGGCCCTGGACGTCCATCGTCTCCACGTGGCCATCGGTCATGGCGACATTCGCCGCGCCGTGATGCCGGCGGCTCGGCTGCTGATAGACCGGATTGTACTGCCAGGTCTCAGCCCAGCAGGCGACCGCCTTCCACGTCACGTCCGGCGGCCGGCACGCATCGCCGATCAGCCAGTACCGGCTCGGCTGCTCCAGTGTGCTGATCTGGATCGTGCCGGCGTAATTGTTGGTGTTCACGTAGCTCAACAGGTGCGACTCGTTGACGCCGTAGCCGCCGCCTTCGCCGATCTGCATCGCCGACGGACACCGCCACACCCCGTCCGTGACCAAACCCCATACCTGCATGTGATACTGCAGACCCCAGTCGCCGGTCGTCCAACACTCAGGCATCGGCAGGTAGTTCCCGTAAATCAACAGGTTCGTGTACCACTTGAACGCGTAGCTCGTTCCGGGGTTGGAACTCCACTCCGCGTTGCACATCGGCGGAAAATACTCCGCATTGTCGTTCGCATACGCCATCATCGCCAAGCCGATCTGCCGCAGATTCCCGCCGCACGCCGCGCCCTTGGCCGCCTCACGGGCCGCACCCAGCGCCGGCAGCAGCATCGCCACCAGCACCGCGATGATCGCCACCACGACCAGCAGCTCGATCAACGTAAAGGATTTCGAATGTCGAATTTCGAGCCTCGAATTTGAAGGAGCCGCAAACCCATACATGTTCGTGCTTTCCTCAAATCAGCAATCGGCAATCAACAATCAACAATTCCCCGTCGATCCTCTCACCACAAACTCCGCGGCAAGCCGTACGCTGATCGGCGGGTTCGCCTTCTTCTCGATGATCCGGTGCAACAGCCTGGCCGCCTCGAACCCGATCTGTTCCGTCGAGGCGTGCAGAGTGGTCAGCCGCGGATCCAGCATCTCCGCCAGCGGAAGATCGTCCGCCCCGACCACGCACACGTCCCGACCGATCGTCAGACCGCACCGCTCAGCCGCCTTGTACACGCCCAATGCCGTATAGTCGTTGACCGCGAAAATGCTCATCGGACAGGCCGCCTCCGCCAGCAACCTCTCCGCGACCTGGAAGCCAGGCAGCCACTTGTTGTCCATCGGCCAATACCGCGGATCGACGCTGCTGGTGTCCATCCGCCACGTATGCGACTCGACCAGATCGCCGAACCCGGCGTCCTCCATCGCGCCCCGATAGCCGGCATGCCGCTCGGGCGACGAATCGGCGTCCTGGACCTCGCCGATGTAATACACCGGCCGGCGATGCCGATCGATCAGAAAATGCACCGCCCGGTACACCGCTACGCTGTCATCCGAACCGACAGTGCTCAACGGCAGACCGCTCAGGCCGCGAAAGCTCACGATGGGAAAACCGCGATCGATCAGCCGCGCCAGCACAGCGACGTAGCGGGGATCCTTGTACGGGTACACCATGATCCCATCCACCCCGTAATCCGCGATCCGTTCCAACGCGTCCAGCGCCTCCTCGTTCGTGGCGAACAGGCAGTTCCCAAACTCCACCCCTCGCGGCTCACAGTACCGCCGGATGCCCTCGAGCCGCTTGGTGATCCCGTAATCCGGCGCCGCCGCCCACACCGTCGCCATCGACACCCGCCGCTCGGTCCGCTGCGACCGGTCACTTTCCACGCCGCCGCCCTCTTCAGGCACCAGAATCCCCCGGTGCGGCAGCTTGACCAGATGCCCCTCCTCCGCCAACGTCCCCAACGCCTTGCGAAGCGTCATCCGGGCCACGCCGTAGCGCTTCGCCAACTCGGTCTCCGGCGGCAAGAGTTGACCCGCAGCGAACGCTCCTTCACGGATGTGCTCGCGCAGCAGTTGGGCCAGTTGAGGGGCCTTGCGATAACTCGATGGTTCCAGTTGCGTATGCATTCGATTTCTCGTGTACAACTAGTCTAGATATAGTCTACAAACAATTAGATAATCGCGTCAAGGGTTTATTTATAATCATTATGCCTAATCGACGGTGGCATAGCAGTGCCGAATCTGCTTTGACATCACTATGACAAGAGGTTGGAAAGGCGGTACAATCACCCCCTTGTATCTGAAAGCAGAGACTACGAAACGCTCAGAGCGAAGGAAGCCATCAATGACCGAAGAGAAGAAGGTATACACCACCGCGTTGATAGGGGCTGGGGCCCGCGGCGTGGATCAACTGGCCGGACGGGCGGTGGCCACCGGGCGGTTTCGCTTTGTCGCCGTCTGCGATCCCAGCCAGGACGGCCGCGAATTCTTCAAGAGCCGCATCAGCCGCGACGTCCGCGAATTTGAATCGTTCGACGACCTGATGGCCTGGAACGACTTTGACGTCGCCGTCATCACCTCGCCCGACTTCGCCCACGAAGCACAAGCCGGTGCCTGCCTCGAAGCCGGCAAGGACCTGCTGCTGGAAAAACCCATCGCCATCAGCCACGCCGGCGGCACGCGGGTCGTCGAGGCGGCCGAGCGAAACAAGCGCGTGGTCGTCGTCGGTTTCGTCCTGCGGTACGCTCCGCTCTATGCCCGCGCCAAGGAACTCGTCGACCAGGGCTGGATCGGCAAGCTGACCACCATCTGGGTGCTGCATTCGGTCAAGAGCGGCTCGGACTGGTATTTCCACGACTGGCACGGCACCTTCGCCAACACCGGCGGCCTGCTGTTGCAGAAGGGCAGCCACGATTTCGACATCATCAACTGGTTCGCCGGTTCGCGGGTCCAACAGGTTTCCGCGATCGGCTCGCGCGACGTCTTCGGCGGCGATAAGCCCAACGGCCTGCGCTGTCCGCAGTGCGGCGAACGGCACGCGTGCCCCGAACGGATGCCCGACGACCACCCGCGGACCCAGTGCGCGTTCCGCCGCGAGATCGACTGCCTCGACAATCACATGGTCCTGATGGAGTTCGAGAACGGCGTGAAGGCCAGCTACGACGAATGCCACTACACGCCGGATGACAATCGCGAGTACATCTTCATCGGCACCAAGGGCAAGCTCAAGCTCGACGATCGGGCGGGCAAGCTGACCATGGAGCTGCGCCACAGCGGCGACGTGATGGAATACAGACCCTCAGCCGGTCGCGAAGGCCACGGCGGCGGCGACCCGCGACTCATCGAAGACCTGGCCCACGCCATCGACTCGCGAACCCAACCCCTGGCCGGCGTGAAGGCCGGTCTCGAGTCGATCCGCGTCGGTCTGATGGCTCACGAATCTATCCGCCGCGACGGGCAAGTGGTCCGCGATCTCGAATAGTGCGTCGTAGGGTCATCCGCCTCTGGTGGATGGCCTGGCGGCGTCCTTACCGCTTCCGGCACGCTTCGATTAGATCCAGGCATCCTTGGACGAACTTCTCGCCCGCGCCCTGGGCGTACGGCAGCGGTCGGTGGTCGTCGCCGAGGCTGTAGTAGCGGACCAGCGTATACATCTCGTAGCCGCCGCGACGCCGGTCCTCATCGGTTCCAAGATACCCGTCGGCGCCGTTGCCCATCGCCATGAGCAAAGTATCGGCGAGCGGGCTTCGCGCGGCCAGGTCCAGGCCCAGTTCCACGAACGGTTCGCCCGAGGCGAACACCAGGCCCAGATCGTCCACCACGATGCTGGTGATCCGCCGGGGCCAGCTCGTGGGAAACGCCCAGCCGTCGGCCAGCGCCTGGCGCACCTGGCGGGCCCACTCGGCCAGCGGACGGGCGTGCGACTTCTTCTTCTCCACCGGCCAGTCTTTCTTGCAGTTGACGCCCAGCACCCACTCGAGCCGCGGGTCGCGATCCAGATCGGCGATGAACCGCTCGACCTCCGCGATCTCGCGTTCCAGCGTCTGCGGATCCGGCGGCGGATCGAGGGGAAGATCGACCTCGCCCGACACCACCGCCATCCGATGCGGCGGCTTGGTGCGGATCGACTCGAACGTCTCAGCGACCAGGTTCGCCAGGTTCAGCCCCAGCCGCTGGGAGTCCGCCTCGGTCCCAAACATCGGCACGCAGTTGACGTCGCCCGACGACCCGAAACCAAACAGGACCGGCGCGCCGCGGCTGACGGTCTTTTCGAGCTGCTCGGTCATGTAGCCGGGATACTCAGCCGAGACCGGAGCGTCGAAGATCACGCACGCCGGATGCGCGGCGAACCGCACCCACCCGGCGATGGGCCTTCCGTCCGCGTCGTCGATGCGGACCACGCTCAGCCGCGGATCGATCGGCCGGCCGCTGGCCAGACCCTCACGAAAGTCGCGGGTGAATTTGACCCGACCATCCGGCAGAGGCACGCGCGTATTGAACGAGGCACCGACCACGTGAGTCACGCCATGCCCGAACCTCGCTGGTTGTCGGGAGGCCCACGCCTCCTTGGCCGTTTCAATACACCGTCCGGTGATCAAGTCGAGAAACGGATGCGGCCGGTCGAGCGGTTCGGCGAACGGCGTCGAATGGCTGTGCGAGCAATTCAGGACAATGTCCTTTGGGTCGAGCCCGAGTTCCTCGGCGACCGCTGCGCGAATGTGGTCCACGTGGGCGTTCTTGAGCACGGCCAGATCCAAAGCGATCAGAATCAGCCACCGTTCGCCGAACGAGAGGGCCAAAGCCTTGGCCCGCAACGGACTTCCCGGCTCATCGAACCGCACCGTCATGCACGAGTGGATCGAGTTGTCGATCATGTCGCGCTCGGGCATGATCGAGCCCGAG